>JBIJDE010000342.1:0-5546 GCA_044344305.1 Armatimonadota bacterium | reverse complement strand
TTCATACCATGCCGCCCATTCATCGCGTTTTGCCGGGTAATTTGAATGACTTACCGGCATATCTTCGACGGTGGGGTATACTGCTATTACTGTACCATTGCCAAGGTGGTATCGGGTTGCCAGCGGGTTGCCATCCTGGTCCGCGATCAATACATCTGCGCCGCGAGTCTCTATTTCGCAGCGTTTGCCGCGGGGGAAACTATTGAAGTTCCAGCTTTTACCGCCAATTTCACCCATTCTTGGCCCGGCAATAGCGCGGTAATCTACCGGGACAGCGCCTATCAGGTTTTTATATGCTGTTCCCCATGTTTCTGAGTCTACGCCATGCCAGATTAATTTTCCACCCGCTTTCACCCATTTTGTCAGCGCTTCTGCTTCTTCCACCCGCAGGTTTATACTGGCAATAATCAGCACTTTTACATCGCCGGTCAGCGGGGTTTTGCAAGAGCCTCTTAATTTAGGAATACAAGCCAGCTACGGAGTAGCGAGATATCAATAGAAATAACAATATATCAATTAATTCCAGCCACAGAGTGGCAATATATTAATAGCATGGTGATATTTCGCCACTCTGTGGCTGGAATTAATTATATCACGACCACATATTCATACTTAACCCAAACTCTATTATTCGAATTAATATTGTTACCTATAGATAACAATATGGGTTGACTTGTCGACAGATGATATCTTATGCTGCCGTCATTTTGTCGTTTCCAATCGACATCGATGTATGATTGAGTGCCGGGAATGGGGATTCTGCCGTTGGCGGATGACAGTGAATTGGGGGTAATTCGCAGAACAAACAAGTTTTTATCTATATCAAAACGCGGCCACAGTCCTAATAGGTAGCGTGAAAGCTGCCAGGTTGGGCATCCGGACCAGTGATGCGAGTGAGACCAGCGACGGTCAAATACCTCTAACCAGGTGGTTCTGTTATCTGCCATTGCCCATCCCCAACAGTGGCGGTATTGTTCAATCACAAAATCCATTTCGCCGTGTTCAATTAATACGGGTAGGGCAAAATGAGCAAAATATGGTGTAAATACCTGGGTTGACTGCACCAATGGGTCGGACAAACGCGGCGCGGAAAGATTATTGGGGAAACAATTCAGCAAGTGGGATTTGATAGCGGTAATGGCGTCGCTGCGTTCTGCTGCTGATAACAATTCAGCGTGTAAAGCCAGCACCAGACGATGATATCCAATAGCGTCAACATCTAATTTTCCGTTAATGCGATAATTATCAAACCATCTCTCTATAATTTCTCGTAATTGTTTTTCTGATGTTTTATACCGTGTGTTGTTGTAATCATCACCCATTATAGTTGCCCAACGCTGCATGGCTTTCAGGGCAGATAAATAATGCAGATTTAACGCTATGTCTGATCCAGGGTTGGCAATGTATCCCCAATCCACGAATGACCAACTGCCAAGTGATGGTGGAATACCGTCATCCTGACACCCCTGTATAAAAGCGTCAATGTTGCGACACGCGAATGAATACAGTTCCTGTAGAAGGGTAATATCACCGGTAAGTTCCCAATAACGTACTGCTGCCGATGCCCATTGAACAGCAAATGTCAGCGGATATTCATTCGTTCCGGGCATTAACCCCGCAACCATTCCGTCTTCGCGAGCACAACGGGCAGCCAATACAAACATGCGCCGAAAAATTTGCAAATCATTGTACGCTACTGCGGCTATCTCCATACCTACACTCAAAGAGTCACCAATCCAGGCACCACGTTCTCGAACCGGGGTATCAACCATGGTGTCTTCCGCACAGGCTCGCAAAGTTTCCACCCCAATATTCCAGATGGAATTAAGCTGGGAATCTTCACAGGAAAAACTGCCTTGTGGCTCTTTAAAATGGCAGCGTTCCCGATAGGATACTGATAAATGACGTATCTGGTCCGCCGTTGTACCGATATGAATCTCCAGAAAACGTCCACCACGCGGTTCCAAAGTCGTTAATTCCTGTATGCCGCCATGTGCCAGAAAATGGTCAAGACTGCATGATTTTCCGCAGCTTAGCGTTATCCACGGTGCCACCCGTCCGTTGTGTAATGACTCGCTGTAGGCAAATTCTACCGGAGTATCGGCGGGTATATCAAAGACGACCACCGGATGCATTAATCTGACTCGTCCCAGGTCATACCGAAACCAGACTCCTTGTGCCGGCACATCAGCAGGGGCAAGGTCGCGCAGAAAAAAACGTACCGGAGGGTCATCATTTTCATAACCAAAATTGTTGGTAAAACTCCCCGAATCAATAGGCAATAAATCAGACGTTGGATAATGGGTTTCTGCGCCAATAACCGGCTGCCACGGAGTATGATTAGGTGGTAATGGATACACGGCGACTGGTGATGTCCATTGAGTATCGTCACAATCTCTTCCTCGCCAATCCGGCATTGGCCATGTACTGGTATCACCCCATTCTATCCACCCCAAACATTCATTATAGCGGCGAATACCTGCTGTATAACCGGGCAAACGTAAACAACGCAAAGAAATAGGAATTTTCCGCGTGTCATCTTTGATTTCCACCAGCAAAAACGGTGGCATATCCGCAAGCAAACGCGTATTTATGCCGTTATGATGTACCTGAACCGCTAATAAATGACTACCTGCTGATAACCTGACAGAAACGACCTGGTATTCTGGATAATTTGGGTGAAACCGTGCCGGACCTTCCGTCAAAAATCTCCCATCAAGCCATGCCCCAAACCATGAAGCACCTGACAGGGCAATATCTATAACTACATCCTTCTCACAATCAAAAGTACCGCGAAACGCCACATGCGTATCCGGTATTAAATCATCAGGTTTGTCAGACCAGAACATCACCATTTCTTTATTATTCATTATGCCAACATGATACTATATTATCTGGGGAAATATGAAGCTATTTTGTAAATTGGTTTAATCATGTTACAAGACAATTGCTACTTGGTCAGCCATTTTTCGATTAGTTGTACCTGAAATTCATCTGATAAAATTATTAATTTCAAAGCTATTTTTATTGACAATAAATTATAATTATTTATAAAATTGTTATGCTAACAATACTCATGGGTAATAAACCCATTGATAGACCGTTAGCAATTAAATTCGAACAAAAAAGTCGGGATTTTAAATTACAAATTTTATAAAGGTCACTTCGACAAGCTCAGTGACCGTAACTGAAAACTTAAAACCGAAAACTTAAAACTTATCCAATTTATTTGGGTTAGGAGACAGGTATGTCTATTACTGATAATAAAATTACGGAATCATTACCGGAGGGAATCAGCGAATTTCTTGACATGATGCCGATAGGTGTTATTTACCTTGACAATGCAGGTCATATAATCCGCGCTAATACCGCCTTTGCCGCTGTTATAAATCGATCGACAGTAGATATAAACGGTACTACCTTTGCAGACTATCTTAATTCTGCAGATAGCGATTCCTTTATGACAGCATTATCATCTGGTACACCGTGCCAGGTTGAGGCAAGATTGACCGGGGAGAAGTGGTATGCCCTGGATATCATGCCGGTTACCGGTGGTTTGATGGTGACAGCGACTGATATCACCGCGCTTAAAGCACGTGAAGCGTCACTGACTGAACAGCGCGATCAGTTCAAGTTTATGACGGATAACTCTTACGATGTAATGAGTATCTTTGATGCCAATAGTGCTGTGATTTATATGTCTCCATCAGTCTTACGGCATACCGGCTATACTCCAGAAGAGTTTATATCAAAGACATTCAGAGATTTTATACACCCGGATGATTTAGAACGTGTGACCAATGAAATGATGCAGAAGGTATTTATAGAACGTAACAAACATTGCGTCATCACGATGCGCCACCGAACGAAAGATGGCAGTTATATTTGGGCTGAAGGACGCACCAGTGTGATATATGACGAAGATAATAATATAAAATACGGCATACAGATATCACGCGATATCACCACTCAGGTATTGTTAGAGCAGGAACTGCGCAACCGAACAGAAGAGTTGTCTATTGCCAATGCAGAGTTAACAAGGATGGCGCATTTAAAAGACGACTTTCTTGCCAGTATGAGCCATGAATTGCGCACTCCGTTGACTGCCATACTAATGCTATCGGAGACACTGCAGTTAGGATTAGTCGGGCAACTGACAGATGATCAGGTAAAGATAATCAAGATGTTAGAGGACAGCGGGCGGCATTTGCTATCGTTAATTAACGACATCCTGGACCTATCGAAAATTGAGGTTAATAAGTTGACACTGGATAAATCACCAGTGAATATAGGTGATTGCTGTCACGCCAGCATGGCGATGATTAGAGAAGCGGCTCAGCGTAAAGATATTCAAATAAGTTATTCCGTAGACCCCGCGGTAAATATATTAATGGCGGATGAACGGCGACTGAAACAGATGTTGGTGAACCTATTGAGTAATTCGGTGAAGTTTACCCCTAACCAGGGAAGTGTTACACTAACAGTAACGAGTAACCGCGAATCTGATTCAGTACAATTTACAGTTACCGACACCGGCATTGGGATATCGCTCGATGACCAACAACTCCTTTTTCAACCGTTTGTGCAGATAGACAGCCGGCTCTCGCGCGAGTATACCGGCACCGGGCTGGGGTTGTCACTGGTAAAACGAATGGCTGAGTTGCATAATGGATCTGTATCGCTGGTAAGTGAACCTGGGCAGGGCAGCAGCTTTACTATCAACTTGCCGTGGATATCACCGGAAAACTCCTGTATACCGCTGGAAAATATAGTGTGTGAACCATGCGAAGTGATAAAGAATAAAGACGGTGATGTACCATTGGTGCTGATTGCCGAGGACCACGAGGTATTGCTGGACCTGCTGGAAGGATTTTTACAATCTCAAGGATATCGTACCGCCACCGCTCGTAATGGTCTACAGGTAATGGAACAAGCGCGTGCATTGTCACCGGATATCATTTTGATGGATATACAAATGCCCGGCATTGACGGCATAGAGGCAGAGCACGACGGTTGCGCCAGGACGAAGTAACCGCTGGCATACCAATTATTGCCATCACCGCCCTGGCAATGACCGGCGATAAAGAACGTATACTGGAATCCGGCATTAATGAATATCTGGGCAAACCGGTGAAGTTTGAGCGACTTGCACAGGTAATAGGAAAATGTTTGCGATAAAATTATAATGAATTTACAAAATTCGACAGCACTAAAATAAAAACCGCCGGAGTAAAATCCGGCGGTTAAAAGTTGCCGGATATGCGATATGAAATCAGGACTTTTGAGTGGTGTTATTTGATGGAAATCGATGCAAGTATTAAAAAAGAGCCACACCGCTTCCAACCACCGACCAGCGTGGCAAAAGGGTAAAGAGGAAACATTCACAACTTAATATTTTTTAATATACTCCAGCCAGCTATCTGGATATTTCTTTTTTATATGTTTCAATTGGATATCAGGTATTTTAGTTTTCCAATAATCTACCCCTTGTCGTTTGAACTCTTCTACTATCTTCATTTTTATTCTATAGTCTTCTGAATCAAGAG
>JBIJDE010000465.1:0-4193 GCA_044344305.1 Armatimonadota bacterium | reverse complement strand
TTGAAGGGAGTTACCCACGACCCACTGAAAACCAAGCTGGTTTTAGGCTTCAGTAATGCTGGAACCCCAACCTACAATACACCTGACGGCAAAGGTGCCTGGGGTGGCGACTGGGGTTGCCCATCTGATGTATGTTTTGCCGGCGAACGCGGACTGTTAATTTGGGATGGATCAGAAGCAGGAACCGGGTTAATTGGCATTAATGCTAAAGGTGAAAAACAGTGGGGTTACCGTGTTGGCGGTTCATATATTGCTACTGATGGCGATTTGGTATATGCATATCTTAATCATGAAAAACAAATTCGAGCATACAGCGTAATTGATGGTAAACAGACAAATTTCCTGCGTGGAGATTTGTGGGCAGAAAATAATGGCGAAGAAGTTACACCATTAAAACGCGGTGAAAAGCCGTTGGAAAAACCGATTACTACTCCAGCGACTTACTGTACTGGTATGGCATGGATTAAAGGAAAATTGTATGTTGCGGATAGTTCTAAAGATACAATCTTTATATATGATGCGAAGCAAGGGAAAATATTATCAAAATTCACTGCTATTAAAATAACCTGGTTGACACCTGCAGGATCTGATTTAATAGCTATTTCTAATGGGAAAATAGTAAAAATCACTGGATTAAATGACAAACCAGAAGTTGTACCATTTGCGACAGAACATATAGATACCCCACAAGCAGTTACTGTTGGGACTGACGGCACGGTATATGCCAGCAACACCGGTAAACTGCAAAATATCAGCGTATTTGATAAAGATGGAAAATATCTGCGTTCTATCGGTAAAACAGGTGGTCGCGCGATGAATACACCATCACAAACTGCCGGAAATGTAAGTATTGCCCGCGCCGGTAAATGGGACCCGGATACCTTCCTGAATGCTCGCGGTATGGCGATAGACAGCAAAGGGAAATTGTGGGTTACTGAACACGATTTTTCTCCAAAACGTATTAGCATTTGGGAACCAGCAACCGGAAAGTTGCTGGATGACAAGTTCGGTCCGGCCTATGTATCAACTCCAATTACTATGGATCCGAATGACCCGACCCGAGTGTATTGTCAAAATGTAGAATGGGAAATTGATCTTGACAAGAAAACTTCAAAGCCAGTCGCTATAATGTTTGAAGCTAAACCTGATACCCCATATTTCTGGCCGCACATGGTAAATAATATCGTATTCACCGCCAAAAATGGCAAACAGTATATGCATTCTGGTGCCAGTCATGGTGGAAATCCTGTACGGGGAGATTATCTATGGATACGTCGTGGTGACCATTTCGAGGCCTGCGCTGGTGTTATTAACCCGTCATCATATTTCAGTTGGCGGCAAGGAGCGAAAGACTGGAATGAAATGCAAAAAGTTCCATGGCTATTCTGGGAAGATATAAATGGCGATGGTGTGATTCAGAAAGATGAAACTCGGGAAACAAAGATGAAATCGCAAGGCGCCCACAGCACTATAGATGCCGATCTAAACTTTTACGCCACCAGTATGTATACAGTTCTTTACTGGCAGCGGTTATCGCCAAAGACTATCAGGGAAGATGGCGTTCCTATTTATGATGATGCGTCATTTGTACAATACAATTATGGTGATAACGGTGGTGGCAATTACACATCTGATTTCACAGTAAATCCTGCTGATGGATCAGTTTTATTCTATGCCGGTACAGATATTAAACTTCTCGATAAGACCGAATTGTGGCCAATATCATACTGGAGCAAAGACGGTAAAGTGCAGTGGCGCTACCGTGTTGGATGCCGCTGGTACGATATGTATGAATTCCCAATACCAAAACCTGGTGTATTATACGGATGTACAAAAAACATGGGAATTACTGACGGCATCACTGGTTACTCATGCTACTTTGGAATGGCGCAGCTTATCACTACTGATGGCGTGCCTATTGGTACCATTATGAAAGATGGCAGGTCTGGCGAAACAGGACCCGACTCGATACAATGCGAATGGTTCACCGGGCAATTAGTGAAAATCAAAGATGGTCGTTGGTTCATCATGGGCGGCGATCAGGACGGACGTATATTGGAAGTTATCGGGTTGAATAGCCTCAAGCGATTTGATGGCAACCTGACCATTACTGAGGAGGAGAGCAAAGCCGCAGCGAAAGCACTGGCAGACTGGTCTTCACAAAAAGCAAAATCGCAATCACTTGTTTTGGCACGCACCATTGCAAAGCCGGAATGGCTGGATATACGGGGAGTAACTTTGAATGTTGATGAGAAGCGCGGCTTTACTGTGAAAACCGCATATAGCGCGACTGATTTACAAGTAAGGTATGAGGTCAAATCACCATCACCATTTGTTAACTCTACCCCGGAAGCGAATATGCCATTTAAAGGCGGTAATATGATGGATATACAGATTGCCACCGACCCGAATGCCGACCCGAAACGCAAAACACCGGCACCTGGCGATATCCGCATATTAGTAAGTCGTCACGGCGAAAAAGCCTTTGCGGTAATTTATCGTACCAAAGTAGCCGGATTCACCGGTACACCGACAATATTCACATCCCCCACCGGTACAGAAAGTATTGACCAGATAGAGATACTTGATACCGTTAAGATGGAATACGAAAAAGTTGATGGTGGTTTTAACGCAGTGGTTTACCTGCCATTAGACAAACTTGGCCTCACTCCCAAACCGGGTACTACCCAGCGCATGGATGTCGGTTACATATTCGGTAACGAAACCGGCAATACAACCGCTACCCGGGTATACTGGACCAATCACAGCTTCTCATCCGGCGTAACCCAGGATATCCCAAATGAAGCAAGGCTTGAACCAGCACAATGGGGAAATGCAACTGTGGAGTAATTTCAAATTGAAAATTGAAAATTGAAAATTAAAGTGGCTCTTGCAAGAGGTTTTGCAAGAGCCTTTATATTTACACTAACCAACTTCACCAAACTCTTCTAATTCTATCAATATTAAAATGTCGGTTGTCGTTGCGGAGAGTGCAGTGAGCTTGCAGGATTCCTCCGTCTACTCCGAGAGGCAATATTCGACGTTTTGTTACCCGGCCTTTGCCATCGCAATATTCAATCATAACTTCGCGGTGTTCTGCTATTGCGGTTTTCACGCTTTCCAGGTGTTGGGGCAAGCCTTCCATGCCTTCATTAAAATATTCGTTAATTACTCCACCGTTATCGATACACAAAAGGAATAATTGCAGGCAGACTCGAGTATCTTCCAAGGCGCGATGGGAAACGGTGCCGCCCAGGCCAAAATGGTCGCGCAGAGTTGGCAAACTATAACTGGTGAGTCCGGGGAAGGTACGACGGGCGAGAGCGCAGGTGTCTATATAATGTAGTGATGGCATAGGGATGCCAGTACGAAGGCATGATTGGCGTAAAAATCCAATATCAAAACGGGCATTGTGCGCAACCACAATATCTGCCTGTAAAAAATCGATATATTCTGACAACTTCTCTTCTATAAACGGACTGTCTTTTACATCATCATCAGTAATGCCATGAACTTCAATAACAGCAGGCGGCATGGGACGTTGTGGATTTATCAGGCATTGGTAACTTGCTAATTCATTGCCATATTGCCAACGAATTGCACCTAACTCAACTATTCTATCCCAACTGGCAGATAATCCCGTTGTTTCAAGGTCAAATGCAGTAATAATGCAATCAGCAGTTATTTCCAATTTCTTCTCAATTCAGCAAGATTATTAAATATATTAACCAACACATGCTCTTTTCTTATTATCGGACAAGTCTATTATTGTTCTGACGGTGCTAATTTGACAATTGAGAACCAGAAAGTTTCGATGGATTGTACTACCGCAATAAATTGATCAAGGTCTACCGGCTTTGTTATATAGCAATTTGCATGCAGGTTATATGTTTTCAATACGTCCTGTTCTGCGGTTGATGTTGTCAGGATAACTACCGGAATACGGCGCAACTCCGGGTCGGCTTTGATCTCGGCAAGAACTTCGCGACCATCTTTACGCGGTAGGTTAAGGTCTAACAGAATGATGTCTGGACGGGGTGCGTCGGCAAATTGCCCCTGGCGATGAAGAAACTCTATTCCTTCCACGCCATCCTTAGCAACATGTACAGTATTACGTATTTTCACTTCTTTCAAAGCTTCCATCGTTAACAATACATCTCCAGGATTGTCTTCAATCATTAATATTATAACGG
>JBIJDE010000058.1:0-16338 GCA_044344305.1 Armatimonadota bacterium | reverse complement strand
TAAAATTTTATTGGAGCAAATGAAATCAGGTTTATATGTTTGCTTTAATGGGATACCTTTGTAGTATATTTGTAACTCTTTTTGTGAATAAAAATCAACATTATGTATTTTAAATTCTTTTTCAAGGCATTCTTGATATACATTTTCAAGAAAACCGCAACCCATTTCACGATAAACTTCAAAAACAGCTCCTTGAATAGTGTAGGACTCATCTTTATAAAGAATCTTTTCATTATTTTTTTCTGTAGTCAACTTTATCCCCATTATTTTAAATGTTCATGCTATCTATTTTACTACAAACCCACAATATTAAAATACCTTTTTCGTGCCTTTCGTGTATTTCGTGGTTAAATATTGGTCAAACTATCTTCATTATCGCATCAATATAATACCGGTAATTATCCCATGAAACGTCGGCGGGTACTGAGTGGTCTATACCGAGAACGAGGCCGCCTTCTTTCACTAATGGGGACAATCGGTGGAGTTCATTTTTTATAGCTTCTGGTCCGGCGGTGACTATTCGTTTGTCAAATCCGCCACCCATTCTTAATTCACGGCCGAATTGTTTACGCAGTGCGGCAGGTTCCATGTTTGCCGCAACTTCGCAGGGAGCTATACCATTTATTCCAATTGCTAACATATCATCCAGAAATAATCGGTAATCACCGTCGCTGTCGTGCCAGGTGAACTCTATTCCATGTTGGTGAGCAAAATCCATCGTCTTCTTATAGCGTGGCAATATCATTTCCTTAAACATGGCAGGTGATAATAATGGTCCGGTTTTATACGCGAAATCTTCACCGAATCCAATGACATCAACCGCCACTAACTTCACTGCCCGCCGTAAACCTTCCATTACAACGGTAAAGTATCGCTCGAATAATTCGTCCACCAATTCCGGACAATCGTAAAGCAAGTAACTTGCGCCTTCTACACCGGCGATAGACCTCAGTGTCCAGTAATAACAACCGCCATCTATCATGATGATATCACCACGTTCCTGTGCTGAAGTTGCTTTTTCTGCCCAATCTGATGTGAAACGCTGGTCAAGGTTATCAATATCAAAATGCTCATCCATTAACTTTCTTAAATCACCTGCATCTTTAACGGGGAAATCCAGCCATTCCGGCATGGTGGTTTGGCTTTTGAAATCTTTTATGGTACGTCCATAAGAATCTATCGAATAAATTACATCGCCTTCCTCGCGTAGCACCATGGTTTCAAATGATGGGTACAACCCGGCAATCGGGGTGATATTTTTCATAGTGAATCCAGCATCCTGTACACCCAAATATTCATTTGGGTCCACTCCTATTGGCATTCCTTCCTGTTGCCATCGTACAATGGTATCACGCCAGGGACTGGCAAGATAAATAGGTCGTCTATCGACATCTTCGTATCTTAATGTGCGCATAAATCGTTCGCGTTGATTCATATTATTTACCTACAAGACTATCGCTTATGTTCAGGAAAGACCGGGCAACCACAAGGGATTGCCCCTACAATACCTATAAAAAAAGCGAAAGTCCTTACCTTAAATGAAATATTCTATAGTTTTCTGGAAATCAGGATTTAATTCGTCAGCTGATTGAACAAGTAACTCTCGCCATAGCTGTTTGGCATCATTCGTATCCTGCTTAACCGGATAGCAATACAACGCTTCGAAAAGAATTCGCGGGTCATTTGTTGCAATCGCGTCGCCAAGTAGAGTTTGGTGTGTTGCCAATGCGCTGACCAGGCCATGCAATACATCAGGTATTTCAAATTGTCCCGCTGTCCGGATAGTATTCTTATATATTATCTGGGAATATTCCAGCACTGTGCGATCTTTAAATCCTGCAACTGCGCCATTATTGGGGTAGCTGGTTGCAATCCGCAATTCATCTACACCAGCCGCCGCCATAATAATTTTCGTCATCACATTCTGGTCTTCGCGCAATAAATATAATCGCTCCGGGTCTTCAGTATTCCATTCTGTTTCGGTCATTTCCCTGTTTAAATGGCTCTGGAATATTTCATCTGCATTTTGTCGGGATTTCAAACTATTATTGAGATGTTTTTCAATTTCTTCCATAGTGGTATTTATTCGATAATTGGCTCCCTTGTTATAGATGCCTTCAATATCAAGATGCGCCAGACCATCTCCTTCAGATGAAAATACCAGTACACCATATTTCTTATATAATCTCAGTAAGGTTGATACGCTATTCAAAATATTTCCACGGGAAGCAGCATTCCAACGTGGTGATATTTCCGGCATTTTCCAATCAGGTCCGATATTTGCGTTAATGACATCATACAGGTCTTCATCTCCGATTTTTGAATCTTTTAAGATAAATGCCATATGATTAACACCGGCAGAATTAGTCTGAATATTTTGTGCTTCTTCATCTTTACCCAAAATACGACTGAGATCCCATAAATGATTAGTATAACCGGCACACACGCCTAAGCATCGAATATTAGTGTGGTTATTTACAGTCGCGCTAAGTACAGCTACTGGATTGGCAAAATCAATCAGCCATGCGTCAGGACATAGCTTTTCCATACGCTTTGCAATATCCAGCAGAATGGGACCACCTTTTAAGGCGAGAAAAGCTCCACTGGGTGACAACTGGTCGGAACCTATGAAGCCATATTTGTTACAGGTAACAGTGCTTAATTCATAATTGAATCTATTTCCTGCCATTAACACAACACACACGACATCTGCACCGCTCAATGCAATATCCAGTGAATCAGGACAAGTAACAGTGCAACCAGAGTTTTTGAATTCGGGTGATTTTTGAATCATGCCTGCCATGGCATTTGCCCGGACAGTACTTAAATCATATACGCAAATCTCGCCATTTGCGGTAACTTTTTGTTCTGCCAGCACGGAACGTGCTACTGATAGATAACGATGCGCGCCACCGCCAACAAATACTATTTTCATGTTCTTATATCCTTTGATTCAATTGGTTTAATCTTGACTTTTAGCTATTTCTCCAGATTTCTCGTATTACCTTTAGAAAAATATGATAGTTGATAGTTGATTTTTAGAACTGTACTTTTGCTTGTTATTCATTTAATCAGTCGGATTTGACAGATCGGTTGATGTTTAATGGGAAATAGTACTAAGAACGAAAATCCTGTGATTATTATTGCCTGACAAGTCTATAATATAAATCAAAAAAGCAAATATCACATTCAATCTCACCAAATCTATCCTGAATTTTGTTATAATATCCCTGCTTTAATATGCTTACTGATTTAATTCAAAATATAATATCTGCTGATTCATTTGCTGTCGTGCGCCAGTGGCATTCCTCTGGTGGTCGGTTGAATGTTCATGGTACCAGGGGAACCGGCAAGAGTCTGGCAATGGCGGCAGTTTTACTGGAACGGTCGGCGACATGCCCGGTGCAATTTATATTAACCAGTGGTACGGAACGCGCGGAGAATATTGTTAACGACCTTACCGCTATTTTTGGCGTTGATAATCCACTGGCACCAGTATTTTTTCCGTCACTGGAAACCCTGTTGTACGAAGAAACCAGTCCAGACCTGCAATTAATGCGCGACCGGATGACGGTATTGTCACGACTTGCCAGCGGCGAGGAAATAGTGGTGGTTGCCACCGCAGATGCAGCTTTTCACCGTACTTTACCATTTGCAGAGATAAAGAAATATCACCGAAAAATTAATGTAAATGATATTTGTGAACCACTGGAGTTAGCGCAATTTTTAACTGCTATCGGATATCAATACAGCGCATCGGTGGAAAACCCGGGACAGTTTAATCGTCGCGGTGGTCTGGTGGATATATTCCCATCGACATATCAATATCCGGTACGGTTAGAGTTTTTTGATGATGAAATTGAATCTATGCGCATATTTGACCCCGGGTCGCAACGGTCAAAAGAAAATATCAGTCAGATTGAGATATTACCTGCGCGTGAGATAATAATCAACCAAGAATTAACAGATACGGCTATAGAAAAAATCCGCCATGGTTATAAAATAAGAATGAGTTCAATATCAAGGGAACCAGTACGGGTTCCTGGTGAGAACGGTGTTGAAGAGTTATTATCACCCGCCGAACGGCTGACCGCAAAGATAGAAAATGAAATCATGCAGTTGGAACAGGGAACTTACTTCAATGGCGTGGAGTATTACCTTCCATATTTTTATGCTGAACCGGCAACATTATTAGATTACCTGCCATCTTCTGCCGGTATCATAATTGACGAACCGGTACATATCGAGGAAAATTTCGGTAAGTTCAGTGAGGGATTAGCGGGGGTAGAATCCAGCCGATTGATGCGCGGTGCCTTGTTGCCACTGCCATATTCACTATACCAGTCATTCGAAGAATCTTTTTCTGTGTTGTATGGTCGTCAACTTGCAGAATTTACTTTACTGGGGCAAGGGATGGCCGATTTTAATCTGCAGTTGGATTCGCGACCGCCAGATAATTATGGAATTACCAGCGATAAACTGCAACCGGATATTACATCATGGCTAAAAAGCAATTATATTGTTGTTGCCGCAACTCATCAGGAAATCCGCATGGCAGAGGTTCTGGGTGATCTGGGATTTCCTGCAGTCAAGTCAGTTGATGAAATTGGGGTACTGGTAAAACGTGTTGAGTTAAACGAAGGAACCATTTTACCAGACTTAAAGATAGCAGTACTCACTGATGGCGAGTTGCTGGGATGGCAAAAACAGCGGCGCAGTACAAAAAAATGGCGACAGTCACCGGGTCAGGTATTAATTAATGTTAATCAGCTTACTGTCGGTGATATGGTGGTACATATTAACCATGGTATCGGTCAGTATGTCGGTATGGTTCGTCGTGAAGCGGGTGGGGTAGAACGTGAGTTTCTGCAAATTAATTACGCTGAAGCAGATAAGTTGTTCGTACCTGTTGACCAGCTTGATAGGGTGCAAAAATATTCTACCATTGGAGAGGATGCACCACGTATAAATCGATTGGGTACTGGCGAATGGGAACGCATTAAGAAGAGAACCAAGAAATCCACCGAAGATTTGGCGATGCAGTTGATGAAATTGCAGGCAATGCGGGTACGTCTGAGCGGTTATCGATATAACATTGACACCCCATGGCAGCGTGAAATGGAAGAAGGTTTCCCCTGGCGTGAGACAGTAGACCAGTTGAAAGCGATTGAAGATGTCAAAGCCGATATGGAGTCGGAGAACCCTACAGATAGATTAATCTGCGGTGACGTGGGATATGGCAAGACCGAAGTGGCAATCCGCGCTGCTTTCAAGGCGGTGATGGACGGCAAACAGGTTGCAATATTAGCACCAACCACGGTATTGGCTGCCCAGCATTACCGCAATTTTCGCGAGCGAATGGCGGCATTCCCGGTACGGGTTGCGCTGATGTCCCGGTCGGTGCCAAAGCGTGAACAAAACCGCATAGCTGGTGAAATTACCGGCGGTGCCGTTGATATCGTAGTAGGTACACATCGCATCTTATCAAAAGATATCATTTATAAAGATTTAGGGATGGTGATAATCGACGAAGAGCAGCGATTTGGCGTTAAGCAGAAAGAGCGATTTAAAGAACAAAAAGCGAACGTCGATATACTCACCATGTCCGCAACGCCAATCCCGCGTACCCTTCACATGGCATTGGCGGGTCTGCGCGAGATGAGCCTGATAACTACCCCACCGGAAGGACGTATGCCGGTACGAACCATGGCTATTGAGGCGGATGATGAAGTGCTGCGTGAGGCTATCCTGCGTGAACTTGATCGAGATGGACAGGTTTTCATACTTCACAATCGCATTTCGTCTATTTACCATTATGCCGAACATATTCGCAAGGTTGCCCCACAGGCGAGAATTGCAGTTGCTCACGGGCAAATGGCAGAGGGTGAATTAGACCAGGTGATGTATGACTTTTTTAACCGTGAATTTGACGTATTAATATGTACTGCAATTATCGAAAACGGCGTCGATTTCCCCAATGTTAATACTCTGATAGTCGATAATGCGGAAACATTTGGCCTATCCCAACTTTACCAGTTGCGCGGCCGGGTAGGACGTAGCGACCGGCAGGCTTATGCATATCTCACCTGGCGACCGCGTAAGAAACTTACTGAAACCGCTCAGGAACGCATCGCGGCGATAAAAGAGTTCAGCCATCTGGGTGCAGGATATCAGATAGCACTCCGCGATTTGGAAATACGTGGTGCTGGTAACCTGCTGGGTTCAGAACAAAGCGGTATCTTAGCCTCTGTGGGTTTTGACCTGTATTGCCAGATGTTGGAAGAAGCGGTACGCATGGTGAAAGGTGAATATGTCGAGGAAAAACATGATATTCAAATTGATTTGCCCATGGATGCCTATCTTCCGGATGATTACGTGCCTGATTTAAACCAGCGCATTGATATGTATCGCCGGTTAGCATCTGTACGAATGGCGAGTGTTGCTGAAGATTTGAAAAACGAAATCCTTGACCGTTACGGCAGACCATTGCCGGAACCGGTTAATAATTTATTCCGCTTAATTGGCGTAAAGATATTATGTATTGAAACCGGTGTAACCCACATCACCCCTGAACGTGACGCAATAGCAATCCGGTTGGCAAGTAACCGCACACTGTCACCACAAGCGGTAAAAAGTTTATCATTAGAAGGATTTGGCTGGCGAAAACGTGGATTACCTGCCCCTGCATTCAACCAGGAAAAAGTCACCCTATATACCCATAATACAGATAAAGAAACCCAATTAAAAATGCTGGAAGAAATTGCCGGACGACTGCGTGTAATTGAGGACGAAATAGCCAACGCGCCAAAAATTGCACCAAAAGCCACTGTAAGCAGAAGATTTGATCCGGATACAAGAAGGTTTGGAAAGTAAAGTAAGCTGCCAGTTAATTTATACATAATTCATGTAAATATAAATTTTCATTAAGGATAAGCAGGATTTAGTTCATCCTGCCCATCCATATTAATTTGACATTAAACTGAAAGCTGAAAACCGAAAACCGAAAACTAAAAAAACATCTTTCACAAACATCCAAAATTTTGCTATTATTAGGCAGATTATGACTACATTACATATATTATTTACTGCAGACATGCACAATAAGCTGACAAAAGAGAAAGCGGCAATTATCAGACAATGGAAAAAAAAGTTTTCTCCTGATGTTTTGCTTCTTGATGCTGGCGACGCCATTGCTTCCGGCAATTTGGGTGCAAACTCTAAAGAGCCTATTTTTGATTTAATGGATTTCGCTGGTTTTGATGCTATGGCAATGGGGAATCGTGAGACTCACCCAACTCAATCTGCTATGCACAAGAAACTTGGCGGGGCAAAACTGCCGGTATTGGCGGCGAATTTGCGTGCCAGACAGGATAAACGTCCACCACGATGCGTGAATGAATATCTGGAGTTTGCGGTTGGCGATGAAGATGATGATGATGTGCCGGTAATAGCCGTATTCGGATTATGTCCGGTTATCACCGCACCGGATTCTTTCTGGGCAAAGGTGACCGATTACGTCTTCGACGACCCGCTGAAAACCGGACCAGGTTTGGCGCATAAATTAAGTTACGATGCTGACCTGGTGGTAGCATTAACTCATATCGGTTATGATAGGGATATACAATTAGCCGAATGTGCGGATATCGATTTAATTATAGGTGGGCATACTCACAGACAGGTAATGCCAGCGGAAAAACATGGACACGCCTGGTTTGCTTCGGTAGAACCTTTTGCGGTAAGTCTGGCACATTTGGCTATTGATTATACCCCTGGCGAAGGAATACATTCTATTAAAAGCGAAATAATTCCTTTAGGCGATTCAGAAAAGAAGTGACGGCATGAAGCAGATATTATCATTATTATTAATATTTCTTGTCATAACGGTATACGGTTACGGTCCGCAGCAAGTAGCGAATTATCGGTCGCAAGAATATAATATTTTTAAAGAGAAAGTAACTGTACAGGAACAAAAACTGCGGGTGATGAAAATGGGTCTGGATGGAACGTTAAAAATAAATCGTGCCAGCCAGCAGACAGAAACAGGATACACACTCGGAGTAATCTACCAGTTCAAGCCGGAAAATGTTACAGATGCAGAAGCGGCATTAATAGATGCAAAGAACGCATTAGATGCTGAAGCACGCGGTTGCACTTTAAGGGGAATGAATATTTATGCTGACCATTTGACCGCATTATCACAACTGAAATCGGTACGGTTACAAATGGAGATAGCAAAGGTAAATTGGACAGAAGCAGATAGGAAAAATAGAATAGGTGCTTTAGCAGCGATTGATTTACAACAGGCAAAGCTGGATTTGGAAGATGCTGAGATATCCTTGAAATCCGCAGAAAACGATTTGAAAGATATAACAAATAAAGCGAAATTATATAATTTTTCAGGAGAACCAGAGTTTATTTTCCCTCGCTATATTCCTGTAGAGATAGATGCATCTATTACCCCAGAAATGAAATCGCTGGTGTCATCTGCAATTGCAGCAAAGGGAAGATATCGGGCAGCAAACCGTGAAACACAAATTGGATTATCTTTAGATTTAAGCAAATATGGTGGTGATATTCAGGTGATGACTTCGGTATCCACCCGAACTCGAAGTGCAAACTTCACTTTTGGATATCCTTCATTATATGACCCGGCGATGCTGCTATATGGCAAGGGATGGCGCACCTCAGTTAATCTGGAAATACCATTGTCGCCATCTGCTGAATCAGGGGTAAAGACAGCTAAGGTTGAATATGATAATATAAATGCAAAAATTATCCGTCGGAAAAAAGAACTTGCACAAGAAATTTCTGCGGCAAAAAGTATGGTTGAAAATGAAGAAAAAAGGTTAGAATTAAGTAGTAAAAGGTGCGATATTGCGAAACAAAGAATAGATATCGCAACAATTAAATATGATTCTGGCGCCATATCTTTAGTCGAGAAATTAAAAACAGAAAAAGATAAGTTGGATATGGATATAGCGTTAACCACTACATGGAAAAGATATACGACAGCGGTGGGTAATTATATTGATATTATCGGGGGATTCTGGAACATAATTGACATGTCTATTAGATGATGAAAAGCCAGGTAAAATGAATGTATAAAGTGAATAATTACATATCAAATCCGAATAATAATACAGGCAAGAAACAACCTTTAAATGGCAGGCAGAAATGGTATATATTTTGCCGGGTCATAATGATTGCAATATTTGTTGGTTTTGCTTTTTTTGTCGGTACTGTAGCGGGAATTTTTATGTATGTGTCACAAAACCTTCCGGATGTCGGTGAATTATCAGATATTCGTCCGTCTATACCAAGTCGTATTTTAGCTTCGGATGGTACATTATTAGCGAAGATATCATTAGCAGAACAAAATCGCCAATTAATTGCTCTTAAAGATATGGGGAAAGTTGTAGATGCTATTCAAGCAACAGAAGATGAGCGTTTTTATAGCCACCCTGGCATTGACCCGCTTGGAATAGCCCGTGCGATATTTAAGAATGTAACACATAGCAGAACAAAAGAAGGCGCAAGTACCATAACCCAGCAGTTAGTCCGTAATATGTATAATTTAAATCGTGGCAAAGATATTCGCAGAAAATTGCAAGAGATGGTAATGGCACTTGAATTGGAACGTAAATATACCAAGCATGAGATATTGGAAACTTACCTGAATATGGTGTTTTTTGGAACTAATAAATACGGTTTGCAATGTTATGGTGTTCAAATGGCAGCACGGAGTTATTTTGATAAAGACACAAAAGATTTGTCTCTCGAAGAAGCAGCTTTAATAGCCGGTTTACCAAAAAGTCCGATTGATTATAATCCATATAGAAACGCAAAAAAAGCAAAAGCCAGGCGAAATATTGTTCTTGATGCAATGTTTATAAATGGTAAGATTGACAAAGCTGCGTGGAAAACCGCTAAAAATAAACCTGTAAAGTTGGCTGCTGAAAGAAAACCATCAGCATTCAGAAATGACCATGCGCCGTATTTTGTTCAGTATGTTCAGAATGATGAGTTATCTTCACCGGAAGTTTTAGGTGAAGATGCTGAAAATTACATGAATTACGGCATAGATATTTATACCAGTCTGGATCCGAGAATGCAAAAAATCGCTGAAGATGCGGTTATTGACGGAGTGAATAATAATCGCAGTCGAAACCTTTCTGATGGTGCATTAGTATCTATTGACCCAATAACCGGCTATGTGAAGGCGATGGTGGGTGGAGTTGATTTTAAAAAGGATCAATTTAATATTGTTACTAAGGGAAAGCGTCAACCGGGTTCCTCTTTTAAACCTTTTGATTACACGTCGGCAATACTTAGCGGATATACCCCGAAAACAAAGGTAGAAGATAGACCACAATCATTTCCCATGGGCAACGGCAAGATGTGGCGTCCACAAAATTCTGACGGTAGATATCAGGGTAGAATTCCGTTGGAAAGGGCATTATGGGGCAGTCGCAACTGCGCGGCAGTATTTTTAGCAAATGATATTGGCATAGATAATATTATAGCAGTTGCAAATCGAATGGGGATAAAAAGCACTATTGAATCGAATCTGTCGACTGCTTTAGGGTCATCAGTAGTTACCCCTTTGGAGATTTGTTCTGCGTATTGTACTTTGGCAAATAATGGGATAAAGACCAATCCTGCCTGTATTACCAAAATATGTTATTCCGGGTCGGACGAAGTTATATATGAACGTCGTATAAAGCCTGAACGCGTTATACCAAGTATTGTTGCTAACACGATGAAAGAGATGATGAGGGGTGTTGTTGAACGCGGAACCGGCAGAGCTGCACAGTGTCCATTTAAAGTGTCAGGTAAAACAGGTACTACTAACTCATATAAAGATGCCTGGTTTATTGGATACACCGATGACCTTGTAACAGCTGTTTGGGTAGGAAATCGCGACAATACACCGATGAACCGTACTTTTGGCGGAACAGTTCCGGCACCAATTTGGAAGAAATATATGTTGTCTGCCCAACCGATTATGGCTGTGGAGCATATTGATAATATGAGCGAATTAGCAATTTACCAACAATTAGATGATTCTACCTTTACTCTCAGCACTTCGCCGTATATATTGAAAATTCGTGGTAAAGATATTGGTGAAGTCGGCAGTGCACAGAATGATAGATTAACCACAGATAATGTTACTGAAACTAAAAAGCGAGTGTCAATATGCGCTGAATCAGGCAATTTATCGACACGCTGGTGTCCGGAAAGACGTGTTACATTAATGCTGGCATCTGAAGCACCAACCTCATATTGTATGGATCATTCCTCGGCCGACACCATTCCCGCAGCGGATAATAATAACACTGACGGCGGGGCCGTAGTATCAATTTGTGTGCAATCCGGAAAGATAGCAAACCGTAAATGTCCAGTGGTTCAACAACGTCGTTTCACACATCCGCCAACTGCCAGATGCAATATTCATTAGACTTGTCAGGAAATAAATATTGGGTAGATTTTGAGGCTATTTTTTTCGTCAGTCAAGGCGTTTATGCTACACTTTGTCTGGATGATAAACGTAAAATAAACAACACTAAATGGCGGAAAAAGAGTCCAAAAGATGCCATTAGTTATTTCCGGCAAGACTATTGATCGTTATTCATTGTTTCAACGACGCTGAGTGCCTGGCGGGTTAATGATAAAATATTCTGACGCCATGTTGGTCTTTTATACATCATCCAAGATATTCCGCCGGCGATGATACCAACAGTAATTGCGATAATTATTGCTTTCGCATTTGATTGTGCTTCAGTATTTTTAGTGATTTCCTGCATAAATCCTCCCTTATGTGTAGCTATATATTCGACTTATAGGTCGAATATGTCAAGAGGAAAGATGCTGGTAATGTAGAAAATATATAAAATACAGTTAGTTTGGAGGGAAAAATGTCTGACAATCGAGAACTTTTACGTCAAATGGTGATAGATCGTGCGTTATCGCGCGGCAGTTTTATTTTGGCATCTGGTCGTGAGAGCAGTTATTATCTGGATGGCAGATTAGTCACTTTATCACCTGACGGTGCATATCTAATCGGCAAGTTGATGTTTGAGATAATTAAAGATATGGACGTACAGGGCGTTGGCGGTTTAACTATGGGTGCCGACCCGGTAGCCAGTGCAATATCAATTGTAAGTTATCTGGAAGGCAAACCGATTCCTGCTTTTCTGGTACGCAAAGAAGCAAAGGGGCATGGCAAAGGTAAGCAAGTAGAAGGCCCATTGCCGGAAAATGCCAATGTAGTCATTGTCGAGGATACTGTAACCACCGGCGGTTCTCCCCTGAAGGCCATAGAAGCTGTTGAAGCGTTGGGGTGCAAGGTTGTAGCAGTATTGTCATTGGTTGACCGTATGGAAGGTGCTCGTGAAGCACTGGAAAGCCGTGGATATAGATTTATTCCGTTGTTTACCGTACGGGATTTAGGGATTGAAGCGTAAAAAACAACTCTTTTTATCGATTTATTATAAAAAAAACGGACTTTTTTTTCGCAATGGCATAAAAACTATTGCAAATTCGATACAAAGTGCGTAAAATCTTTAATCGTTGTAAGACACTGTTGGGATTACCAATATTTTGCCGGTTGAGGTTGCAGGGGCATCCTTAGTACGGAACCGATTATCAAAAGCACCATTATCTGGGGTTGGCTGAGAATGCCGCCACTGGCTCGGAGAGGGCCGGGGCCACCTTGGGGTGGTGCTTTCGCTTGTCTGAAATATAGCATTCGAGGGAGAAAACGAAGATATGCGTTGGAGCACGCCAAATATAATATGGCCAACATCAGGGCACGCTGAGGGAATAACTGAGCTGAATGCCTTTGATAATGCATTGTTAGATGCTGGAATAGGCAACTTGAACCTGATTAAATTGAGTTCAGTTGTTCCCGCCAATATCACGATGCTCACCGAGCGTCCGAGTGATATTGAAGAGGGTGCTTTGGCACCGATGGTGTATACCGTTAAGATGAGCGATACCCCCGGCGACGTAGTTGCTGCAGCGGTGGGGATAGGACTTCGCAAGAACGGACATGGTATGATTTTTGAAAATACCGGCGGATCGCGCGCCGCTGTAGAAGATACAGTAGGTCGCATGGTTCGTGAAGGTTTTGCCCAGCGCGGCATGGAGTTGGACGAGCTCCTAATATTCTCGTCTGAACATAAAGTAGAGCGCATCGGCTGTGCAATAGCCGCTGTATTGCTCTGGTGGAGGTAGAGATTTGCAGAGAATTGGTCGTCACCTGATTTTGGAACTCTGGGGTTGTGATAGCGACTCCATTAATTCCATCGAAACCATTGAGCGCGCGATTACAGAAACTATAGAAGCTTGCGGGGCAACGCTCCTTGATTTACGGGTGTACCCATTCACGCCACAGGGTGTGACTGGTGTAGCCATTTTATCGGAATCACACTTTATGATTCATACTTGGCCAGAACACGGATATGCCGCAGTTGATGTATTCACCTGCGGTATGCATACCGATCCTGCCAAGGCTGTGCCAGTGTTGAAGAGACATTTCAAACCAGAACGCGTACAAGTGATGGAAATGAATCGCGGCATTATGATTGGTGAAGAACTTGATGAAACACCGGAACGAGAGGAAGTTTATGCAAGCGTTTGCTGAACCTTTTCGTCGTGGCTGGCAACAAAATGTACAGGTAAAATCGGTTCTATATGACGGACAATCCGACTTTCAGCATGTTCAAGTGCTGGATACGGTGCCGTTCGGCAGAATGCTGGTTCTTGATGACGCCTGTCAAACATCAGTTGTTGATGAATATATTTACCACGAAATGCTGGTACATGTGCCAATGATGGCTCATCCCGACCCGCGCCGTGCGCTCATTATCGGCGGCGGAGATGGTGGGGCATTGCGGCGTGTGCTTGAATACCCGGGTGTAAAAGCGACCATGGTAGAGATTGATGGCGATGTTGTGCGGGTTAGCCGCGAACTGACTCCGTCAATTGCCGGAGATGCTTTTGAAAATCCCAACGGTGAATTGCTCATTGATGATGGTGTAAAATACCTGCGTGAGACAAAAGAACATTTTGACGTTATCATGGTTGATTCTACCGACCCGGTAGGTCCGGCGGTTGAGTTGTTTGGTGAAGCATTTTACCGCGACGCCGCCCGCGCAATCGGCGATAATGGCATCATCGTTACCCAGTCCGGTTCACCACTGGTGATGATGGATGAACTTGTTGAAGCTGCCAACTTGATGAAACGGGTATTCCCGATAGTACGCACCTATATTTGCAGCATTCCGCTGTATCCAGGTGTGTTGTGGAGTTTCACAGCGGCATCAAATACCATCGACCCGTCAAATGTTGATATAGATGAAATCGCGGCGAGATTGCAACGCAATGGACATCTTACCGGATGGTACACGCCAGCAATTCACAAAGCCGCCTTCGCATTGCCTAATTTCATGGGGAATGCACTACAGGAGAAAGACAGCAATGCGCCAGCCTCCCTCCCCATACCCATATCTGGAGAGTAAAGCCGGACAAATAGGGCGCATCACGCTGATTGGCGCACCATTAGACAGAACAGGATCCTTCCGACCGGGAACGGCGGAAGGTCCTTCTGGTCTCCGCTGGGCGTCAGAAAATCTGGAAACCTACAGCCCCGAACTCGACAAAGACCTTACCGACCTTTTCGTTGGCGATCTTGGCGATTTAAATTTCGACACGCTTACACAGGCAGAAGCACTTGATTCTATCGAAGTCGCCGCGTCGGAACTGCTTGATTCAAACACCATCCCATTTTTTATCGGCGGTGAACATTCCATTGCATTGCCAATATCCCGCGCTGTCTGCAAAAAATACCCGAATGCCATGATACTTCATTTTGACGCTCATGCCGACCTGCGCGAAGAATATCTGGGAGAAAAGCTCTCCCACGCCAGTTGGGCATTTCACGTCGGCACTGAATATGGCTTTGATAAACTTGTACAGTTGGGAATCCGCAGTGGAACACGTGAAGAGTTCCAGATAGGCCGCGCAAAATCCCGCCATTTCACCATGGGTTTGGATATCCCACTGGCAGTCCGTGACGAACTCCATTCTCGTCCGGTATACATATCCCTCGACCTTGACGTTCTCGACTCGTCACAAGCCCCTGGCACCGGCACACCGGAAGCTGGCGGTTGCACCTACCGCGAACTTCATAACCTGCTGATGTCACTTGCTGGTATGAATGTAGTATGCATGGACATCAACGAAATAGCTCCACCACTCGACCCCACCGGAGCCACCTCCGCAATAGCAGCAAAACTCAGTCGCGAGATGATGCTTATTTTTGGGTAGAAATATTTGACTTCATCCCACATCTTTTGTATTCTTCAACCGGCTTATTCTATTTATTAAAAGCAGGTATCCCCATGTTTGTTAAAAACACTAATATTAATCATGTCATTCTTGATAAAGAACCGTTTATTGATACCGGGTATAAGACTGGTTATCGTGGCAATTGGGAAGCTTCATGGATTGATCATCCTGAACGGATATTTAATCAACCTTCTGTGGCGTTATTTTCATTGAAGTTCTGCGTTGAAAAAGATGCGGTTATTCGAATTCATGTCAGCGCGGATAATAGGTATAAGCTGTTTGTTGATGGCGAGTTTGCCGGGAAAGGTTCTGAACGGTCGGAGAAACGGCATTGGCGGTTTGAAAGTTATGACTTGAAACTTGCTGCGGGTGAACATGTTATTTCAGCGCAGACATGGTGGCTTGGCATAATGGCTCCACACGCCCAGATGTCGCACCGGCCTGCTTTTATCGTTGCAGCAGAAGGTGAGTGGGGAAATGTAATCTCTACAGGTTTGGCACACTGGACTACAAAATTAGTTTCAGCGGTATCTTTTATAGAACCTGGTTTAACATGGGGCACCGGGGCAAAGGTACGCGTGGATGGCAATGCTTATCCGTGGGGGTGGGAAACAGGTAAAGGTGATAGTTGGGTTGTGCCTGTTAAAATAGTTATTGGCAGATCAGCATCAATTATCGACAGCGGTCATTATGGACATCACCAGGGATGGTTGATGACTCCGGGAACATTGCCGGCAATGAAGATGGATGAAAAGAAAATTGGCGAGTGTAGATATTTAACCGATGTTATTCAATACCCGGTTGATGATAGCAAGAATATAAAAAGCGAAGCAGTTAATTGGAATTTGATGCTAAATGCCGGTGGGAAGATAACCATTCCTGCTAATACTGCAAGAGTCGCGGTCATTGATTTAGGCGATTATTATTGCGCATATCCGCAATTAACGGTATCTGGCGGATCATGGGCAGTAATAAACATTCACTGGG
>JBIJDE010000046.1:0-18258 GCA_044344305.1 Armatimonadota bacterium | reverse complement strand
AAGAAGCTTAAAAAAAGAAGCTTAAAGATGACTATTTCAACTGTATATTAGTTTTTTTGCATTTTTATGCTGTATACGCTAAAATTTAGGGAGTTTAGGATGAAATAAAAAAATATCACCCGGCTATATAAATACCGGGTGATATAAAAATTAAATAAAATTAAGGAATTAATATCTGGAAATTTTTGACAGCATCAATAATACCAGCAGGTGTTCCGTTATTAGCTGAACCTGCACTAAGCGCAATCCCTTTGTTGTTATCAGAAATTGTATCAAAACTATTTGTTGTAAAATCAGTACGCGGAATAGTCACTGATCTGGTTTCACTGTTTACTGTATTCTTCATTGTAAATGTAATGCCGGCAGTATCAGACAAATCAAGAGTACATTGAAAAGTTTTTAATGCAGGCCATCCGGACCATCCGGTAAACGCGGTCGCTGACAAAATAGTACTTGTCCATGAATCAAAGTTGCTCTTTAAAACAGCAACTCTGCCATCATTACGCAGGCCTACCCAAATTCCGGGAGTGCCAGCAGACCCTCCTACGGCAGATATTTGAATTGTGGAAATATTCTCCGGCAGTAAAAATCCTACATAAGTTCCGCCATAATTACCGCCGAGAAAGTTTCTCTGAAAATCAAGGTCAAATGTTGCTTTAAATGTAGGAAATACATTGCCTACCTTAGCAACCGCGTACTTACTTGCACTTGCTGTCCAATTGCTGGTCGGAAATAGAATGTCAGGTTGATAATTATAGCCATTGCTGCTAAGATTCTGAGTTGGACAGCTATATAACAATGGGTCTAAAGTTGCTGCTATATCAGCAGCAAGAACAACATGACCATCAAGGAAACTGGTGACAGCTTTTCCTGAATGCCGCAATGACTTGTTGTTGTTTTCACCATCAGCAGTCATCCACATAGCACTTGGGTCTCCAAGCGCAGTATCCCCAATCGACATAGCTGAAAGAACCGGATTGTAAATATATCCAACAACAAGATTCTTACCGGCTGTTGGACAAATCATCACTCCCGGATCCATCTTTAAATCCGGCCAAACATTAGTGGAAATAGGCAGCAATTCTTCATGATCCTGCGCATACATCAAAACAGACGCGGCAATCTGGCGGTTATTGCTAACACAGGTGGACTGGCGAGCTTTTTCACGTGCGCGGGCAAAAACAGGAAAAAGGATATCGGCAAGGATGGCAATAATGGCAATTACTACCAGCAGTTCGATTAATGTGAACCCATTTTTTTGTAGACATACAGTTTTCATAATACCTCCTTCTTAACAATGGATAATACCGATGTTATTTCTCAATTAAATCATATTTTTTTATTGCGTCAATAGCCAATATCCTGTAAAGTTATGCAAATATTTGCATAAAGGTAATTCGTACATGCCAACCCAGAAATATATCGCCCAATTAGCTGGTGTTTCCATCGCAACAGTCTCACGCGCTTTAGCGGATGACCCGCGAATAAGACCTGAAGTTAAATCGCATATTCAGAACATCGCTGAAAAGATGCATTACCGATCGAATCGTTTAATACAGGGGATGCGTACCGGAAAAACTGGCATGATTGGTTTGCTTATCGCATCAATCGAACTTCCTCATTACAACGTCATAGTAAAAGGCATTTTGGATGAAATGCAGATAAATACCTATCAGGTGCTGATTATCCAAACAGGATATGAAGAAGAAAATATAAAAAAAGCTCTCAACCAATTGGTAGAACAACGTGTTGACGGAATAATAATTATTGGTGAATTGCCGATATTAAAATCATCATTACTGGAAATGTGGAGCCACGATATATCACTGGTATGCGTCGACCGCGGCAAATCATTCATCAACACCGACCGAGTATTGTCAGACGAACGGGGAATGGCGGATATTTTGATACGATACCTTGCCGGTCTGGGTCACCGCAATTTCACTTATGTCGGGTCACACATGGACACCGGTGCCTACAACAGGCAGTTCTATATAGAAAAAGCATTACAAAATTATCATCTTAACCTGAAAAACATCACCTGGACATTAGAAAATAATGATAAATTATTAATGAATATCATGAAATCATCACCTCAAACTACTGCAATAATCTGCTTTTCCGACACCATCGGTGCCCACCTGATACAACAGGCAAACCGTAATAAAATTGCAATACCACAGCAAATAAGCATAACTGGTTATGGCAATTTTATGATAGGAGAATTAATAACCCCCACCCTGACTACCATGGAGCAAAACCCAAACATTATAGGTGAAACAGTTGCGCGATTGCTATTTAAACAAATTACTGAAGGAAGCCATGGCCCTGATAAAGAACTTGATATTATTCATATTCCCGGTTCATTGATTATACGTGAATCTACCGATAAACCGAGAGATTTTTTGAGGAATATTTAATCAGCCTTCATCTCCAAAACCCACTCGTCGTCTATAAATGCAAATAAAACTTTTCTGCCAGATGACAATATAATTATCAACTCTCTGTCACAATATTTAACCTGCGTCTCCGCCATATATTTTCCATCTACAAAAACTGAAATCAGTGGATACTTTTCAGTTGCTGTAAATTTTACGTTCACCGGAAAGAGACGGCAATCGGCAAAATGGTAACCCCAGTGAGTATCATGCAGTGAACTTTCCGATAGCAAATCCAACTCTATTTCATTAATATTAAAAAACTCCATTTGCAGTGATGAGTGATTTCCGTTTATTTTAACTTTATTTTCGCCATTTTTGCTTGTTATACCGCCACATTGATATTGCGCGGTTACGCTACTGTCGCTGGCGGACGGCACTATATCATCCAGTATTATCACCGCTTCTTCACCAATCATCACCATCTGACGGACTGCCCGTTTTGCTAATCCTTTATATGCCTTTGTTGAGTCACACACAAGGTATCTGATATCACTTGACTCCAAGCACTTAATTATCTTTCCGGTGTATCCTGTCGGTTCATCCGGGCCGATGCCGTTTATCAACAGCAGTGAATGGTCTTCAGCGTGCGGTTTATAATATCCGGGGTCGATTATCATACGGTCACCCCGGTAATCAATATATATTGCCCCGGTATCTGCCTGATTATGATGGGTATAACGCGGTCGTGATCCTTTTATTCCAGCTGACCACACACTGTCATAATTTGTTCCGGAACGCATAGAGGCGTATTGAATATCATTAAGCAATATTACCGTTGGCAAAGGTGGTTGTTCAAACAGTTCCGGTACCTGCGGACGAAACAAAAGCGGCCACCACCCGGTTGATGCATATTGATCCGGCAGTCCCTTATCCCGTCTTTCCTGATAATACCGGAAAGCGAAATCGCCATACCACAACGCGAAATCATCATTCAATCTGCCGGCAACAAACCATGCGGTATGCCCGCCTATCGCCAGAGGTATGGTATCATTCACACCGTGCATACCGCCGTCATTGCTCATTCCGACGCGAATCATATTCATAGATTTCTGAATCGCCGGGTGACTTAACATTCCATCATCGCTTCCGGTCAGTCTTTCCAAAACATAAACGAACATAATGAAGTTCTGCATACCGTATTCCCAATACTGCGCGCCTTCAGTATTGCCACCATCATTGCCGTGACAATAATCAAGCCAGTTCCATATATAGCGCCGCGCGTATTTAATAGCTTCTATTGCCAGCTCCGGCTCTTCGCGTAGTAATGACATCGCCAGCAATGCTCCACCGCCGTTACAAACAGGATTGGCATTCGCAATGGTGGTGCAATTCCAATTATAAGCACGGGCGGTGGCCAAATAAATATTCAGAAACTTCGTCATTAATCTCAGCCAAATATTCTTTTCATCAGTAGATAAATACGGGTAAAAAACGTCATATGACTGTGCCAACATTGAACTTGTCATACCCTCATGCAGGTCGGTATACGGTCCTATTATCATCGTCCGGTCGGCAATATCTGCCGCCTTCGTTGCCATACGAATATACTCATTATTACCAGTCATTATCCATGGATAAAGGAAAGAACCTGCCATGGTTGCCATTTGCAGGTTGTATTTATGGCAACATTCAATAGTAGCCTGAAATATTGATCGGTTAAGGAGTGTCAGTTCAGCATTATTTATGACATCGCGTTTCATTATCAATTCCCGCGATGCTGCTGTTAACGCTAAATCACGAAAAGCCTCATCAGTATAAAAATCCCGGCGTTTCATCATGGTGTTAAGTGCAGGTATCAGCACATCCAACTGTTCACGCGATACCACAACTGTCCTGACTATATCACGCCACACTTCCTGTTCATCAGGAGAAAACAAAGACCATATTCGCTGTGATGCCGGTTTTAAGTTGTTTTCACCATCGCGCAACATCGATTCTTTTGCCACCCGAAACCAGTTCATACAATGCGGGGTAAAATCAAGTGAGTCGACAAAACTGATATCATTGATCGGCATTGTCGGGACAGGACACATCCGGTCAAATGGCTGAGTCACTGCTTTCTCGCGCAATCCCATTAATTCTTCCATATTGAATAACAGATATGGGTGCCGCGAATCTTTCACCATATTAAAATCTGTCAGGTCACTGCGCAGTGATAGAACGACTAATTCGCATTTTATATCAGTTGATGCAAATGTAAGCGGTAAGTATGAAAAAGTGTCTCTCAGCAATTCAACAGCTAAACATAGTTCATTGCATCCAGGTTTCAAGACCGCCGACATATCATTACCGTCAATCATCATTGTTCCGGTTATTTCTGCTGTTGTATTATTCTGAATTGTTAATATAAGTTTATTCAAGCCGGGTTTCAACACTGGTTCATCGGCAGATACTTTTTTGCATATCACTGCCGGTATCTCATCAGTTAAGATAAACTCAGCAAACCTCTCTGACTGGCCGAACCCCAACTCCATGGCGCTGCAGCACGCTATATCCGGCCAATTATCTGCCCATCTGGTATGGGCGGTTATTCCATAAATTACCCGGTCAGCGACTGCCTTTTCCATACTGGATCCTGCTATATTCACGCGCAAATCAATCTGCCATCTGTTGCCATCAATTCCACCAATACATTTAACTATTCCCATTTCCTTATAAAGACCACGATTATCCCAGCAACGACCGTCAAGGGAAATTATAAATTGTAAATGACTATCTGTTTGCGCGATATCCGGCATCAGACGAAACTCTATGTGATCATTCCGCCAAAACTTGTTGGAGTCAACAGTAAAATCTGGATTGCTTACTATGGCGTCATCAGTACCACAAGCATGCAGATATATATTTTCGCCATCAAGTGCAATCTGAATTGTGGTATCACGCTTATCAATAGCAGAACCGTCATTATTAACCAGTGGCGATACAACTGGCAAATATTGCCAGTCTATAGTATTGCCATCATTTACAACCGATATATTAAACCGCGGCGCAATAAATCCACGGCGTTGTTCAACCGGAAAATCTGGTGCTTTTCGCATCTGATAAATATCTCCCATAAAACGAAGTATAGTAACCAGCTTACTCTATCGACATCATGCGGAAATCTTTTGCTCTTATAGGTATAGTGATAACATCATTATCTATTGACGGTTTTATGTCAAAATCTACCATTGGCGGGTCTGGAACTTCTATTACTTCCGGGTCATCAGGGTCGTTGTTCACCTTTTCTGGGGTATTATCCAAACCGGGCGGAGCAATAAAGGAAGAATCCCACAATTTAAGCACAACATTATCAGCCAGACCAAGTTCTTTTTTATTAAGTTTAACCATTATCACCCGGTCTTCTGCTATACGATTACTTATAATCAGCAATATTCGCCCTTTATCATGATAGTATGAAACCAGTGTATTTTCGCCCTGTCCTTCAACCTGTACCGCTTTCGCGTTATCCCAATATGGATGAAAAGTAACTGATGATTTTTCTGCACCCCATCGATAAATGTCATCCCAATATTTCTGGTAAACCTGTTTCCCCTGGCCTTCATATACCGTTGCCACTTCATAATGAGCAAATTGGCTTTGCGCCTGCCGCGCCATCCTCCATTGCCATTTCAGGAACTTGCTGCGGTCTTTATCATCAAATCCGCCTTCGGCAATGAATGGCATATAAAATGAGGCATTTCCCCACAACCGGCAATTTTGCACCACTTCAAAGTTTGCCATGCCGGTGGAGTCAATCCAATCTTTACTGCGCAGACTGACAATCGGCCGGTTTTCTCCATCCAGATAAGCGTCGCAATACAATATACCCGGATATTGCCACGAATAGGTATGATGTGCTATCAGAGTTGGTTCTTTGCCATTTTCCGTAAAGAGATTTCGCCATCTTTTCATCAATTCACGAAATTGGAAATTAGTTACGCCGGGTTGTATAGTGCTGTCCGGTAATAATGCCGCCTGACCTGCCTCAACATTGCTGGTAGGCATTTCATAACACTCATCCAGATATATTGCTTCCCATATTCCGCGTTTTATCCATTCATTCATTTCCCAACTCAGATAATTTACAAACGATGGGGTCAGTGATACCGAGCCACTTTCACCGCTGCGCCATTCCCATCCGTCATATGCGCCAGCACGGCAGCTAAACCATGCCTTGGAAAGATACATGGTACGCATGCCGGTCGGTTTGTTGTTTTTCATATTCGGCACACAACTTTCCGCATATTCCCAACTTGGGCCAGCCTCCGGCTTTTTCGGATCCGGCGATGGATACAGCGCCATGTGGCTTGTATTAGCATAGCGCGGATCAGCAGGCCATGGACGAAAAGCGTCAAAAATATCACTGGCTTTGTTATCTATAGCCGGTGATACCCGATTATAAAGTCGATATTTTTCCTCCATCGGCCGCGCGGGGTGTGGCAATATGGCAAATATAATTGGACGATCTGATTTGTAATCTGATGATTCCGCCACCAGATTAAGATTAAGTGTCGCAGTATCACCCTTACGTATAACTTCTATTGCGCTTACTTCTTTTGACTGCACCCATCCATTTGCATTATCACAGAACCACCACAAACCGCGATTCATATCGTTTAAGTCCAGATGTCCATAAAAATTATATCGTTTAAATTCTGGTTTTTTCGGAGTCCAGAACTCTTCCCAAGTTAACTTATCATTCTTCTTTTTAGCATCCAGATACTCTTTCCAATTAGCGTATGGCACCGGGTCGTAACGAGATTCAAATATTGTGCCATTGCCAGGTTTTGCAACACCGTTCCTAACCCCGCGGTCACCCATCGGGTAATACAGATATCGTTTCACAAACTCTGATTTTACCGGCATGGAAAAGGTTATTTTCCCAACTTTTCCTTTGGGTTTCACATTAATTGTGTATCGAATCATGCCGTCATATTCCGCATGGCATTTCATCAGTAAATCACAGGTGGCACCGGCAAATTTTATTGTCCAGTCGGCCTCAGTATCTTTATTTTTAACAAAATCTGCCATTGTTCCAGTTATAGGTTTACCATCTTCCAATACCATAAATGGCGCGGCGAGAATATTAACACCATCTGCCATAATTTGTGCCGGTAAACCATCAATACCTAATTTATACGTCGTCATTCTGGTGGCAACAGATGTTTTGTCAGCGACAATCGGCGTCCATGGTGATGGAACTTTATCAACTATTCCGCCTTTAAAGTTTCGCCAGGGTTCTTCTTCGTAATTCCATTCCCGGGTGCCGTCAATAACAGTTTTACCTTTATCATCAACAACATTAAATATCAGTTTATATTTTCCATATGCTATATTTTTACCATCACTCAGCAAAAGATAAAATTTATTATCTTTCAATGTATCTGCGGTAACTGGTCCAGCAATTATTTTACCTGAGGTATCAACTAACTTCGCTGTTGCTGACACCGGGGTAACACCTTCCTGCAACATTGGAGAAATGGTATATTCCATGCGTTGCAATGACCATTTAAAAGAGAAATTATCATTGTAAAGTTTTATTGGCTCAATATCACCCTTCCATCGTTTTGCTGCCTGTTCAACTTCATCCTTCGCGAGGGCATAGTTATAACCTATAACTTCGTCAATTTCAACAATAGGTTTTTCATCACGTTTAACAGTAATTTTATCCGCTATCCCAAACTCGATATATTGCGGAGTTACTCGTTTTGCCAATTCATCAGAATACGGTACTCCAGCGTAGTACTGCCCGTTGACAAACAGCGAAGCCTTGCCGTCATTTCGGTTGCCCCAGGTAAAGGCAAAATGTTGCCAGTGGCCCGGATCCATCGGCACCCGACTGCGTTCATTGTTGAATGCCCGCGGCACCGCAATTGAAAGGTATTGTTTTGTTTTGCCGTCCTGCGCGTCTTTGCCATAAAACCGTGCTACAGACAAATCCTTGATTTTTGGCGGACTATGTTGCCAATAACCAGTACAGTCATCCCAGTTGAATGGCCGCAGCCAAAATTCCAGAGAGCCTGCCGCACTATTCATTTTATCATTAGTCAAACGGGGAAAACCTATCACCGGGTCAGCCTGAAAAGCTTTTCCACGAATGCCATCAACCAGTAAGTCATCAAACTTTTTATCTTTCAGATCCGCCTTAATATCATTACCGCCTGCAGAACCGATTTCATAACTGACGCCTTTATCAAATGACGCGTGTAAAACTGTTCCATCATTTCTAAAATATGGTTTATTAAATTGCAATTTTCTCTTCGGTGTTAATTCGCGCCATGGAATTTCAGGTTTTTCATAATAATTTCTGTCCGCGTCACTGATTCGTGTTTCATCAATAATACCAGTGAATCCATGATCTTTTGTAAAATTGTTTCCCAGCATTAAACTGGTGATATTTCTACCCATAAATTGATAGCTGTTATTATTTTCACTCATATAATTCGCGACATCATATCCATTTAGTTTAATTGTTGCGTCAAATGGTGAGCCAGCGCCTTGAACCACATGGATTTTATTATAGACAATCACGTGATTCCATACACCAGTTTTAATAGAAATTTCAGTAATTATCACAGCATTTTTCGCCATAATATCAGCGAGGACATTAGCGGCTATTTTTGCGTCTGGCGTACCATGCGGTTTCTTTAGTATCAATTCAAGCCTGCCGTCAGTATTAAGCATTAAACGACATTCATCTTTACTCAATGAAAAAATACAGGCAGGTTTTTTGGGCAGTTCATCCACTTTAAACCAGCATTCTACCGGGCCAACTGCTACTTTATCAACAAATAAGCTGCCATTACCATCAAATGATAATCCATCGCCAAATCTGCCATTTTTCGTAATTTTCGCTCCGGCGGATAATTTTAAAACCCGCCGGTTAATACTGTAATCAAGCACCGTATCCGCCGGAACATTACTATCATCAACCGGTTCTTGTATTTCTGTGTCAGCCAAATCATTTTCATTATCTTCATCAATTACTTTCTTTTCAATTTTTTCAACAACAGAAGGCTTCCCGAAATGCAGCAACAACGCAGTATTCTTATCCGACAAATATTCTTCCCACCAAGCGTCACCATATCGGTATGGGGGCGGGTCACCTGCTATCCCCTTAAATGGAAAGCACATTGCCATCAGAAAAAATATTAACACCAACATATTCATTTTCATAAAATTTCTCACTATCGGATTCCACAAGTTTTCAGTTTTCAGTTTTAAGACATGGTCACTGAGCTTATTGAAGTGACCTTAAGCGAAAGTCCTGCGGTCTAACCCCTGGTTCGTAATTCGTAATTAGTAATTAGTAATTACTCTGTCATTTTCTTGTATATCTCTTTTGTTTTCACCCCTAATCCCGGTCCGGAGCCATGAAAGTGAGTGAATCCGGGGTAGAAATCTTTCTGGTCATCTTTAAGCGCGGTCAGGTTTTTATATGCCGCCAATGGCCCCATGGAATGCACTGTCAGGTCGCCGATATTGCTGCCGACATAGGTGGGACAAGTTATCCACGGGCAAAAATTAACCGGGTTATAATAACTCAACATATTTTCCAAATCCTGCAATGTCTGTCCGACAGGAACTAATCCACGTGATGGCCCGAATGAAGAATAGTTTTCCATTATCTCCTGCGGTTGGCAATTTGCCGGACAATCCGCCAGACATACAGCAACACGTTTATCAAGTGCGGCGGTGACCAGTGCCAATGCCCCACCCTGACTTCCACCAGACGCTACAATTCTATTCATATCGACTATGTCAGTACGAGTTGCCAGATAATCAATGGTGCGGGTCATAGTGCTATACCATGACCGTGCCACATATGCATCACGGCTATCCAATGGCCCCCACCACGGGTTATTAAACGGAATATCTGTGGCATCAGGCGCATGCCCACGAATCAGGGGTATTATGGTGACGAACTGCGGATTTTGCCGTAATTCCGAACCATACACGCCGTCAGCACGTTTATTAATATTAAATCCGGTGGCGCCGGGGTGCGCCGTTACAATTGCCGGTAACGGTTTTTTCGCATCCTTCGGCACAAACATCATAGCGTGAACGCGCTTTTTATCCCATGTGTTAAATGTCACATCATATATTTCAAATTTAGGATGATCTTCATATATTTTCACCCGTTCAGTTATCGGTTCCAATGGAATTGCCCGCATTTCTGTCAGGGTGTCATCCCAAAACTTTTTCATATCAGGTTGTACTAATATTTTCGGCTGATAATTGTTCCATTCATACGCCATACGGTAACGTTCTACCCATAACAACCTACCATCTTCGCCAACTAATCTTGCCCACACTTCACTTACACCCGGCATACTGAACTTCGGGTCAAACTTAACATAAATTACGCCATCTGTTGGTTTAGCGTCTTTTATTTCAACTTTCTGGTAAAAATGCGGTTTGCCCAGACTGTGAATAACCTCTAACTCCGCGTAACCATTAAATGTTTTTATGCCATTCCAATTAAACTTTATGCCAAAATCAAGTTTGCTATCTTTTGTGTAAATAGGATTTCTAACACCCATAACCGGCCCGGCGAAGTTAGACGCGACACCGTCATCAGAACTTTTAACATCAAAAGATGGTTTAAATACATAATTTTCCACCCGGCATTCACTGTCAATAATAAACTGGTAACTGTTAGCGGCAAAACCTTTGCAGGTGAATATCAACGCAAGCCGGTCATTACCCGCCGGGTCTTTAATCACACCTGTTTCAAACTCCGGCGCCGGTAAATCTTCACCTTTGCTGCCTTTTCCGGCGGATTTTATAGATTTAACTATAATAGATGAGCCGTTTTCATGCATAATTACCGCTTCGCGCGATTTAATAGTCTGCTTTCTTGACTTTGTAATATTCTGCTGCATCCACGGACGATTATTATCCTGCCCCAACCGAACACCGACAACAGCGTCATTCAACAACAAACATAATTTCTGGTCTTCTTTATCATTAGCGCCAAAATATAGCTCAAACTCATTGCGAGTCCACAACGGTGATATTTTTATCAGATTTATACCATCCGCCACATGACCTATGCGTCCTATCTGGTTATCGTGTGAAATATTGCTTAAATCCGGGAAGTTCGTAATGAACTTATCGCCTTTCTTCACTACAAATCCGCCAAAATCTTTTCCGGTTTGCAAATATTCCGCCTCGCCGACTTTCATAGATACCCAGCCAGGCCCGGACTCTGCCTGCACTCCCCAGTCATCTGCCTGGTATGACAACTTATTATCACGGCAATCGAAAAGACCTTTTATCGTTTTCTTGTCCGCTGCATACACACAGCATGAAGACATGATAACAGCTATTGCTATTATCAAACATGAAAAACGCATCAGATTATCTATCATCATAACCTCACCCCATTCTTATGACACCCTGTATAGGGAATCGTTTCCCTAAATATGGCATATTATTACATAAATTTTATGTTTTAAGCAAATTTTCTAAATGATATTTTAATAGACTTTTCATAAAATAGGTATTGAATAAACTTTGAGGCTATCTTTTAATCATTCAATGTCTTTATTACACTTTATCTTGTTGATAAACGTAAAATAAACGACGCTGAATCGCGAAAAAAAAGTTCAAAGATACCGGTGTATTTCTGGACAAGTCTATTATTAATCATGTTATGTATTATTATTCCAATGCAACCATATAACATATAATGCGTATCTAACATTACAAACATCACACAATGAAGGTCTCTTATGAAAAAAAAATATTATCTTATAGCATCCATAGTCTTGATATTGATAGTCGCGGGTGGTTTTGCTGTTACCCGCATGATGCCTACCCATGATAATCAGCAACAGGCATCACTTTTTTCCCAACAAGATAAGAACGGCGATGGGGTGCTGACACGCGATGAGTGCCCGGCAAAACTGGCTCCCAATTTTGATAAAGTCGATACCAACACTGATGGGAAGCTTACTAAAGATGAAATTACTACAGCACAGACAAAAACACAGGGACAAGGAGACTGGTTAAAACAACAGGATAAGAACGGAGATGGAATACTGACACGCGATGAGTGCCCGGCAAAGTTAGCTTCCTACTTTGATAAAATTGATGCCAACGCTGATGAAAAGCTTACCATAGATGAAATTACAACCGCAAAGGCGAAAATGCAGGGACAAGGCGACTGGTTAAAACAACAGGATAAGAACGGCGATGGGATGCTGACACGCGATGAGTGTCCGGCAAATCTGGCTTCTAACTTTGATAAAATTGATGCCAATGCTGATGGGAAGCTTAGCAAAGATGAACTAACTACTGCAAAGACGAAAATGCAGGGACAAGGCAACTGGTTTTCCCAACAAGATAAGAACGGCGATGGGGTGCTGACACGCGATGAATGCCCGGCAAAACTGGCTCCCAACTTTGATAAATTCGATGCTGATGCGGATGGAAAGCTTACAAAAGAGGAAATAACTGCCGCACGTGCGAAAATGCAGGGAATGGGCAATAGAGCCCACCCATAAGTAAAATTTGCGATAAAGCGCTGACATTCTGTTAACGTATAATAAGAGTTATCCGAATTAATGAACATTTTTAATGCAGAATGGTGAAAAGTTCGTAAAAGATTCTAATAGCTATTCCCTGACAAGTTTAATACATCTTTAAAAATAATATATAATTCCATGGTGGTATCGTATGAAAAGAAACTATCTAATTATTGCTTTATTAACATTATTTCTTACTATTGCAGGAAATCACATCATCATTAAAGTTATATATGCTGTTACCGGGCAACAGGATTGGCATGTCGGTGTTTCGACAGGTGCACCTCTGCCGCCTGCGGAAAACTTCAAGCCGCGTCAACATGGGGACGAAGTGAAAACTGCCGGATTGAAACCTGATGTGCTGGCGAAGATTGATATCGAAATGCAGCGGCATGTAGCAGCGAAGAATATCGCCGGCTGTATGGTGCTAATTTCCCGGAATGACCATCGCGGATACTTTGAATCGTTCGGTCAGCAGGATATAGCGACGAACACCCCGATGACCCGGGAAGCCATTTTTAGGTTGATGAGCATGACGAAACCGCTCATCGCCGCAACAGCGTTGGTCCTCTACGACGAAGGCAAGTTCACTCTGGATGATCCGATTTCCAGGTATTGTCCGGAATGGGCGAATCCTCAGGTGTTGGAAAACGGCAAGCTTGTGCCAGCGAAATTTTCCATCACGTCGCGTATGTTAATGAGCCACAGCAGCGGCCTCTACTACGGCAATCTGGAAGGTGGTGGAAACAATAACGCCGTGGCTGCAATGGCTTACCAGGCGACGCGCGGCGGGCGGGCAACGCTGAAAGATTTCTCGGAAGCGCTCTCGAAACAGCCGATAAAATTTCATCCCGGCACAGGATGGCAATATGGCACCTCCATAGACGTGTTGGGTCGCTACATCGAAGCGGTAACTGGCAAGTCGTTGGACGTGGTGATTAGGGAAAAGTTGACCGGGCCGCTGAAGATGGTCGACACCGAGTTTTGGGTGCAACCGGAGAAGATGACCCGCCTGTGCCAGATTTACAAGCAACCGCGTCCCGGCGTGTTGGAACCCGGCAATGATCTCGGTAAAGTCACCGAAAAACCCAGTTTGATGATGGGGGGCAACGGCATGTTCAGCACTGTGGCGGATTACGAACGCTTCTGCCGGATGCTGCTCAACCGCGGCGAACTGGACGGAGTGCGCGTCCTGAAACCGGAGACCATCGATCTCATCTTCCAGAATCAACTGAAAGTGCCCAATCAACAATACGGGCTGGGCGGCGCGGTGGATGGTAAAGGCGGCTACTCATGGGGTGGCGCTGATGGCACCCAATTCTGGGTAGACCGCAAAAACAACTTCTTCGCCCTCTTTATGACCCAGACACAGGGTTACAAAGCACCGACTTATCCCGCATTCCGCGCGTTGGCTAATGAGGCAGCGGGAATTGTCAATTCAACTGTCGGCGGCCAGGGATCCGGCAATCAATTTAAACAGCGTGACAAAAACGGAGATGGTAAACTCGACCGCAACGAATTACCAGGCGCCTTCTTCGACCGACTCGACACCAACAAGGATGGCTTCATCACCGAAGATGAATTAAAGGCTCTCTGGCAGCAAAGCGGGAAACAGCCGTGAACTCGAAGATGCTTATCACTATGTTGGGATGTTTATTGGTGGTTGCTGCCTTCACCGACATGCAATGCGCGAAGGGAGAACAGCCGCCCACAGACGTTCCAATCGTGATTCCCTGCAATTCGACAACCGCCACGCCACTGGCACGCCTAATCTTCACCAGAGACTATGTCCCAGGAGTCAAAGACGCTACCGGGAAGTTTATGGGCGGTACGGAAGTCATGTGGCTGGCCGGGCACGAAGGTAAATTGTATGCCGGTATCGGCTATGCTCAGGATCAATCCGACAAGGATCCCCAGCCAGGTGCTCAAATTCTACGCAAGGATACCCCAGACGCGCCATGGCAGGTAGATTACAGTTTTGGACAAAAGTGTATGCGCGTCGAGGGTCTGGTGTCATCTCTTTTTACCACGGATTTCCACGGCACGAAGTTAGCCAAACCTGTACGTATGCTGGTCGCCAGCCCGTCCGAATTGCCGCAAGCGCGGAGTATGAGCGCGGTATTTATTCGCAATGACGCCACCGGACAGTGGCATCGCAGCGATATTGCTGATGGGAACTTGGGAGTACGTGCTTTCGGCTCTCATATTGATAAAGTCACCGGAATACACTCGATCTTTGCCGGCATGAATCGCGGCGGTATCTATCGGGGCAGTTACGATTCCACCGCGCCCGGCGGCATCAGTTGGGAAACGCAGGCGGAACGCACAGCGATAACCGGCTACAATACCGCCGGAAAAGTCTACGACTTCAGCCGCATCCTTTGTTTTGCCGAGTGCAATGGCGACCTATACATGGCGTCACGCATCACTCTCGACACGGCAGGGCAGCCTGTCGACGGAGGATTATATCGCCGTCTCGATGGTACTAAACCCTCATGGCAACTCGTATACCGCTGGTCAGTGGAGATAGATATTTTGCAATCCCGCTACCTGCGCGGACTGACAGCAATGCCTGACCCGCGCGGCGGGAAGCATCAGGTGCTGCTGGCTAATTTTGAATATCCGGGCACCCTCGTACGTTTTGATCCCTTGCGAGTTGACGCCAACGGTTTTATAATTTCCGAACAGGAACTCGATATTAAGACATTTTTTAACACGGCATGGAACACACCTACCGTACGCCGGCGCGGCGCCATTGCCGCGTATAACCGCTTTCTACCAGTCACCGATCCAAAAACAGGCAATCCACTCTGGCTTTGCGGTGCCTGGGTGGAACGTCCAGGCTCCCCCAATCCCCCAAACAACGGCTCCTGCTACCTCATCCGCCATCCTGACGGGCGGTATGATTGGGGCTATATCGCCGATGCCGCGCATCTACTGCCAGCAGGCCAAAAACTCACCGGTTGCCGCGACATCGAGCCGTCGCCATTTATCGGTGAAGAGGGCCAGGTTTTCTACTTCTGCGGCTACGACGGCGGGGCTGGCCCCAGCCACAATACGGCTTGGATCTATAGGGGATCGTTACCCAATGTCAACAAAGGAAAACAATGAAAACATTCCTCCTCATCATCTCTGTCGCTCTCGCCTGCTTGCCCATGTTAGCCCAACAGCAGGAGAAAGAACCGGTGGCGTGGCTCGCTAAGCCATCCTTGGAAGTTTGCTTGACTGCCAGTGACGCCGGTCAGGCGGCTAAGTTTTTCGCCGAAGGCCTCGGGTTAACGGCGCGGGGTGAGCCGCAAGGCGTGGCAGCCACGGGCGGTCTGCGGATGTTGCTCTTTGCTGCAGGTAACTCAACCGTCAAGGTTCGCGTCTATACGCAGTCGCCGGCAGCACGGTAATCACGTCCCAGTGGATATAATGACGGTGCCGCGGGATGACTTGTAACTTCTTCCAGCAATATTGAGCTATCTGAACAACGATAAAAACTTATTCTGCCATATTCTTTTTCTATACGCGCTTCCAGCTTACCGTTGCGTATGCTGAAATACTCATCATTTTCCATCAGTACCGCGGACGAACTGCCCGCGGGCAATGCGCAACCCGGCAAATCATCACGCACAGATCCGGCGACACCCGCGCGCACGCGGATAACATTCTCTCCCCATGGCTCAATTGCCACCTGTTCAGAACTATTGCGCGCGACAATCTTTTTTTCGTTATTTTTCATTTCAATTTTCATAATATTGTCCTTTATTACAGCACTTAACCTTAATTTTACACCAAACTCCCCTTACTAAGGAGAGGTCGGGGGTGGTGAGGAAAGAGTAAAGGGTAAAGTTTAAAGAGAAAAATTCAAAAATCATGACTTATTTTATTCGAATTCCATTGCAAACACAACCTTACCCCCTAATACCTAACCCAAATAAATTGGACAAGTTTTCAGTTTTCAGATTAAAATTACATTCTATAAACTTTATTATAAATACCGAATTATGACATTTATAGTATGTAAGGCATGACCCCGTTTAGGGGTCAAACGTCTATAGATATAGTACAACAAATAATCCGACCCCGTAGGGCGTCGCACTTCAATTGCTGGTAATCTACGCATGTTCGACGCCCTACGGGGTCGTTAATCATATTGATGTCGATTTCTATAGACGTGAGACCCCTAAATGGGTCGACGTGTTGTTAACTCCAGATTATTGGCAACAATTAAATATCATGACTTATTTTATTCGGATTTGATTACTAACTAACTAATACCTTACCCCCTAACACCTTTACAACCTCTATCATGCTCATCCGGCAGTCAATATATCGCTAACCAGCGCGGCGTTTTCCTCAACTATATTATCTTTATCGCCGCGGTACATGCCGACATTCACCACATCGCCGGGCTTGATTTTTTCAAACGCGTATTCAAACGCCATGCGCGCGTCAATACGGCCGGCGCCCATGATTTTATATCCGATACATGGTTTTGTGATGCTGTTAATGACGTTAACCGCCGCCGGTGGGTCACACAGCGAAAATCTTTCACCGCCGTTAAAATGCACACTGCCGCAATTAAAGAAACATACCGCGTGAAAATCTGCGGCATCCAGGGTATTCACCCATAAATGCGCTTCCGGGTCATGCCCGGCTACCCCGCCCGGCACTCCGCGTTCGCGCGCGTGTCCGCACCATCTCCGCACATACTCCGCGTCTTTATTTCGATACAACTCGTCAACCAGACCGCCATGCAGATACAACGCGCTGCAACCGATATCCACAACTTCATCAATCGCGCTTATTAAATCAGGATTTACCCTGCTGTTAACCTGCGCAATCCATTGCATTTTACCGCCAGAAGATAAATATTTCTTCACCGCTTCTATAACGTGAGGAGATTCGTTATTTGTTACCATAGCATTTACGCCGGCATCCTCGGCCCTTTTCCATGTTTCTATTATACGGTCTACGGAATAATATTCGCGCATCACCTTATCCCTGTCTGGGTTTTGGTGGCTAAAACCCCCAAACGGATTGGCGCCTATCAACATACGGGTAATAGTCAACCCGCAAAAATCAACTGTTGGCAACATAATATAACCTCACATTTTTTCAATACCTTAAGATTGATGAAATGCTACAGAAGATACACGGGATTGTCAATATAAATGGCACAATATATAGTGACCAAAGGGAGATCCTGTGTTATCTGTCAATACATTTTTTGGCATTTTTAGAATATTTTTTTAGGTTTATCGCTTTGGGCTGTTCCCGAGACTTTGGGGATGGCGTCCTGCCACCCCCTCGGT
>JBIJDE010000340.1:0-5585 GCA_044344305.1 Armatimonadota bacterium | reverse complement strand
GCTTTCCATTAATTATATGTAAATCAGTTCCGCAAATACCGCTTATCACAAGTTTCAAACGTGCTTCATTAATATTCGGTTCTAATATTGGGTATTTCCGAATTTCTAATGGCTTATTAATGTCAACATATACTGCTGCTAATCCCTGCATTTGATTTCTCCCTTATTGAAATCACATCTTTATCTTTCTTATTATAGTTCAAATACCTATGAAATGGAATATATTTTTTCTATACTGTTTTTAGCATGGCATGTATCACTGTCAATGCTCAAGGTGTAGGTTTCATAAATGAAACCTTTTTGACTTTGTAGATTTTAGATAAATTGAAATCATAAAAAAAATGTCACTTTTAAAGCGAAAGTTATGTTATTGTTCTTTATTCTCCCAAAATAGCCTTTGCACCATCTTCAGGTGGGTTGAATGTTCCATAGGTTGCTGGCCATACCATCAGATTTTGCAGGTCTGCCCCGGGTTGGTTATTATCGTCAATCATAAATCCAAGCCAGAATGAACTGCCTGGTTTCATGGAAGGCACATCTGCTTCAGCACCTTCGTAAGTTACTGCGTCCATCGGTAATTTAAATTCAGTAACGATAACTTTATCAACTGATAAGTCAACTCCATAAACACTTTCAATCATTTCTCGTTCACTAACATCTTTAGCGTTATCCAATATTTTTATTATTCGAGGAGCATTTTGATTGGATAATAATCTTTCAAGTTTTGTGAAGTAAAATCTTTGACGTATTATCATATCACCTGCATCTGTGGTTTTTGATATATCAAACTTAAATCCTGGTCCAAAGCCGTTGATGCACATCTCGACACATGGTTGCAGGTAGTGACGAGATACTGGTTGAAAGAATACCGGATTATTATCAAAACGTAATATTTGTACATATAAATCTTTGTCATGATATGCCATTCTTATTACTGCACTTGCATCTAACGGGCCATCTATTCCATCGACAGCAGTGTCGGGTGTTATAATAATATTTGGCGATATGCCAGCTTTACGCCATTTTTCAAGGTCACCATCAATTGGTAAAGTCTCTTTTAATCGTGGTAATATCACGTTGGGTGTTGCTGGTCGTTGTGATGCTAACCTAGGGTCTGGAGATGGTAAATCAGCAAGTGATTGTGCTTGCATGTCAGAGATGGTAATTATTGAGGTATTTCTTATAATTTTATCTTGATTGCTCATTTGATACCAGTGGTGCATACCATGGTAATTATCTGCAATTAGTAAGTAATATTGACCGTCTTGTCCCTGCCATGCTTGCACAGCACCTGGGTGATCAAGCCAATAACCAGTATAGTTGCTGATCGCTGATTGTCCAAATGTACCAAGACCAAGACCATCTTTGTCAACACATACGATTTCTGATGTTTGACCGACGCCACTTAAATATACTGGTCCTATCGCCTGGAAGTTATACAGTCCTTTATGGATTGCCAGCGGATGCATCCAACGCATATTGCCTGATGTATCGAACCCAGCCATATCAGTACCTGCACCATTAAATAAACCTGTGCGTCCTGGTGCAGAATTAACATTTATCAATGTCCCAAGTGTATTATCATTTATCTCATGCAGGCTGGCAATACTGAAATTATCTTTTTGTCCGGTATATGGGGAAATAAATCCAGTTGAATTGGGTGATTTCCACGATATAGTATTATTTGCTGAATATATGGGAGCATCATCATTATCAACTCCGGTACAATGCCATAATGTAGTACCAGCCATAATATCTCCATTTAAACGCGGTGCTGGGTTATCAAATGATAATCCATTTGTAACAAATGGTATTGCTGTATCCTGGTCATTAATAATTCCGTCTTTATTAGTGTCCTTTCTGCTCACCCAATTATTGCCATTACCGGTAATTAGTAATATTGGTATTGATTTGTATCCAATAACTTTAGTGAATCCTGTACCATGATCTTTGCCGGCATTAATGGCATATATTCCAAATGTTTTGCCGTCACAAGAAATTTCACCACGGAATTGCGAATTAGGGAAATATGTATTTTGAGGCCAAAATGCTTCCGGTTTCCATGTTTTATTTTTTAAATCGAACGCAAATGACCAGTTTGAAAGATCAAAACAACGTGGGGTGACTCCAAATGATGGAATAGTTCCATTGCCAAATACACCAAGTGAATACCATAATGATTTCCCATTAGCATCGAAAACAAGTATTCGTACTCCATCACCAATTGCTATTTCACCTTTTGTACTTATTGCCATACTCGGTGGGTATTGGAAAGTAAAACGGTATGGTGAAAACTCTCCGTAAGGACCATCGCCGGTACCTATATTTCCAAGTGGTTTAAGTGAATTTGGGTCGGTACAATCATAAATAAATATTTTCCATTTTGATGCTATTGCCATGCGTCCATTACGTACAGACAACGCAATTGGTTCTTCTACCGGGGTCACTGGTAAAATCATCGTTCCATCTGGTTTTATAGCAACTAATTTTCCCTGGGAAAGTACCCAAATCAGATTGTTAGAAATATCTGCTGATGGATATGATGCTCCGGGAAGAATAATAGGAGGAGTCATTATTGGCGTTATAGGATTAATTATATAAATACCTGAATTGTCAGTGATATACAACATACCATTTAATTCGGTTATGCCATTCATGTTGCCGCCGCCAGTTAAGATAGCGCTATATCCACCATCTTTCCATGTTATAACCTGGCCATTTGTTGGATTTAGTTTTGTTAATCTGGCATCTTTATCAGCACGCCTTAACAGGTAACTATTGCCATCTTTACCAACAACCAGACCGCGAGTATCAGCACCGGCTCTAAATGCCCAAAGGTATTTGCCACTGGTGTCATCATAACCACGAACATCAATAAAATCTTCTGCCCAGCCATCGTTGCCTGCCAATAAATGTCCTTGTTCATCAAAAGTGATTCGTGCAGCACCCAGAGAAGCGTCTGCACCGAACGGAGATTCTTTACCTGTATCGCCAATTTTACCCAGGTATTCCCATTTCAATTTGCTTTCGACGGTTCTTACTTCATAAGTGCCGGCGGTGATAGGTTTATATTGGAAATCACGAGATGGCAGCCAGAATGAATAGCTTCCTTTAGCGAGAGGAAGATTATGAAAAAGATAGCAAATTTCTTTGCCTTCTTTTGTGAATACTCCTGCACTGGTGATTCCTGTGCCTGTTTTTACGATAAATGTACCATCAGCATTTCTGGGAGGGGAAAGGCTTGCAACATATGCACCAAGATCAATGGATTTTGTTCGTTTATTACCGAGAATGTCATAAGACGGTGCAAAATAATTCATAAATTTCTCTGACCCGAATCCTGTAACAGGGGTGCGATTTAAAGCCCATGAAAGCGCATTAACCGGGGTGAAATCACCAGCTTTTGGGTTCTTGAATACAACCGGAATCGTAGTGGAATGTTCATCCTGACCACACAAGTAGTTCCATTCGCCAATCGATTTACGACCGAGTTGACCTTCTAATTTACCGGCATATAACGCAGAATATAAATTATAATCAATTTTTGCATTTGATAGCTTGCTGCCCAGATATATACCTGTAGCACTTTCTGATACGCAGTTATTAAATGCAATAGTACCAAAACCTGATGATAGGCTTATTCCCAGGCTTGAATTGCGGGCAGCAGTACAATTAACAATAACATTGTTCTTTCCTGCACCGGCTACTAGTCCGTATCGATTATTATCACTAACAACATTTTCCATTCGTCCATTCATCACATTTGTAAATGTAATACCATTTATGCTACCGGTAGTTCGCACGCAACGAACTATTGTATCTTTAGAGTCATGGACTGCGATATTTATCCGTGTTGCGCCTGTGATTGTAAAGTCTGACAATACAGCTTTTGCACCACCATAAATTTCAATACCAACAGGTAAGTTAGAAGCATCAATTATAGTTTTCCCTACGCCTTGCCCTTTAAGGCTAACTCCTTGCGGAAGTGTGATACCACCCTGATATGTTCCAGCAGATAATTTGACAGTAGAACCTGCTTTTGCTCCGTTTACAGCTTTTGCGAGTGATTGCATTTCAGCATTAATATTAACTGATGAAATAAGCAATAAAGAATATAAAAATGAAAGCGCAAGTATATTTTTTGACATAAATAGACCCCTTTTAGAGATTTTAATTACTATAGACATTTAAAGTAATGTGAAAGTTTTCTTTATTGGTAATTTATCTTATTTAATGTTGAATGTATTCTTTCAATCGACCGCATCTATTTTCTGCTACTGATATATCCCATCTGCCATCATAATAAGCCGGAAAGAAGAGTGGAAATGTTTTTCCTGACTTTAACTTTAGTGATACATAATAAGTAACAGTGTAATTAGAGCGTTTACCAAGTTCAGCAACCCGAATATCAATAATTTCATCAAACGACAACACTATTACTTTTCTACCTAAAATGTTGATATCTTCAACTATTATGCAACGCTTCTCCGGGTCAACGGTGATATATTGTTTGTTGATTGCAAGAATACTTGCAACTCCAATTAGTAGCAAAAACCAACCTAATATATAGCCTGTCCTCAATACCGTTCAAAAGTCATTAAAATATGGCACATTATCTTGATAGTTATAGATTTCAACTTTGTAATCTACTTTTACCCTATTACATCCACCGGAACTTCGTGATGGGTATTGAGAAATACGACGCCGAACACCTCGTGGTTTTTGTATGCCACGACTTGAGTCAACAAGTTCATCTACTATTTCATTTAATACATTTTTATACCATTTATTCAACCTCCGAGGGGGGAGAGAGCCGCTGCCAGCGGTATAGAACGTCGGAGAACTCGAATTGTATGAACAAATGATATCCTGTCGGGATCCTCTTCTATCTGCAATGCAGCTTCATGCATTACACAGCGTATAGCATAATGGGCCAAGAATAAGCCGTATATTTCTTGCCTAACCATATCTGCAGAAAGGCTGCGCAGAACAGCAAGATTACCACCACGCAAGTGTGTTTTAACCTCGTCAAAAACACTTTCATTTTCCCAACGCTCATGATATAGTCCAGCTAATTCATCGGCTGGTCCATCAGCGGGGTCTAAAATATTAGTGCAAATACGATATAAAGGTTCTGACTCTGGCACATGAGGAAGTCTGTATTCAATTATACGTACGCGAAGACCTGGGCATCCCTTTATCTTTTTAGTTCCTGTAGGATACAGTGTGGCCAAATACGAACCATCCGGCAATCGTTTTTCGCAAGGTGGTTTCATATTTATTCGCATCCTTCCTATCACTTTAGCTCCTGTATCAGCTACTTTTTTCCAAAACGGATATCCTACAAATCCACGGTCGAGTAGGCACAACATCTTAGAATCCATTTTAGACAATAACTTTTCTGCAAGAGCAACTTCGCTATCTCGCCAGGCACCAAGAGCAACAGCAAGTACTATATGAGTACCTATTTCAACCAGTCCTGTACAACGCATCAGCGGAAAAGCACTTAGACCTTCCTTCGAGCCGGTTTTTCCAAAAGCTTTGACATTATCAGGGGTATCCTGTGTTGCGAAGGTGGTACCGTT
>JBIJDE010000339.1:0-5595 GCA_044344305.1 Armatimonadota bacterium | reverse complement strand
TTGTGCCTTGTGGCAACGATGGCAGCAACAAACGCAGACGAGTGCTTTCAGCAGTAATTTTTTGAGGAAATATTTCTGCTGGCGATAACAAAAAAGCATCAATAATTTTCTGGTCTGCAGACATGCCTTTTATCTCTACTTCCACTACTTGCTCACCCGGCAATAGCGTTAACATCCCCACCGACTTTTGCCACATTGTCTTCCACGAATCAGCATTTGGTTGTGAGAATTTCATTCTTTCAGTCAGGTGCTGGGTATCTTTACCGGCGCGAATAATAAGCGACTGGGTAGATTTCCCACCATTGGTAAATGCTGTCCATATTTGATATCGTCCTGGTTTCGCTTGCGTATCAAGTTTGTATTGAAGAGTAATTGCGGTATTTGCCCACCCTTTACTGAAAACAGTAACACTCTTGTCAGCAGTAACAACCCGTTCACCGGTATTATTAATTATAGTACCGCCATATGAAATCATTAACGGGTCCGGTATCATATCTTTTGCTAATGGTTCAGCCTCTAATAATATCAACTGATTATCAACAGTTCCTTCAATCGGCAACGGCATTAAATGATGAGTGGAGTCATATACCGTGCCAGCAGCTTTAGTATCTGCCGGCAATAATCCAATAGGAGATAAAAGGAATGAATCAATTATTTTTCGGTCAGCGCCATTACCGCTGATCGCAATTTCCAATACGGTATCCGTACTTTTTAATGCAATCTCACCCGGTGCCAATTGCCAAGTGGTCTTCCATGACTCTACATTAGACTGTGATATTGATAATCTCGTTTCAAGATTATTGCCATCTTTCCCTACTCGAACAGTTATACTCTGCTCAGACTTTCCACCCAATGTATATGCCGTCCAAAAAGAATATTTACCAATAGGGGTAGTTGTCATATCGATAGCATAACGCAAAGTGACACCACTTTTCCCCCATCCGCCACGAACTAATATAATTTTTGAATCATTAACATCAATTCTCTCTGCATCTTTATTAATAACAGTTGCGCCATATAATTGGGTTGACGGCTCTGGAATTACACCTTTTTCAAGTGGCGCCCCCGTCAGTACCAGTACAGGCTTACCTGGTTGTCCCGCCACCGGCAACGGTTTCAAATACTCCGCATACACCAGCAAAGTAAATTGCAACATAACTGTGATAATTGCTAAACGATAAATATTTGTCATCTTTATTTCTCCGATCATAGCATAGACATCACGGATAAGGATGTCAATAAAGTGTATAATTTCACTTATTACTAATTGTCTTTTATTTAATATTGATAATAGGGCATTAGCAAATAAATCCGAACAAAAAATTCATAATTTTATTAACATGCTTTTCAAAGTGTTTCTCTGCAGCTTTAATTTCACATATATAATGCAATATTATTAATATCTCGCAGAACTGCGACAAGTATTTTGTTTTTTAATATAGTTACTTCTGACAACTTTAAAGAGATAGTCAAGGGAAGTTGGGAACAACTTTTAAAATATGTTAATAAAAACGCGGAACGCCGGGGACAGCTTTCCGTACTACACTGCATAAATAAACAAAGGCGGCAAAATTAATTGCCGCCTTTAATTTTACTAATTATGTAGTTTACTTTATGGTGTTATGCGTATGGTTCCCCATTTTTCCGGGCTTAGTCGCGCTTCGGTTGGCACGTCGGAGACCAGGTCGGTTGCTTTATCGAACCAGTACATTCGCGCTACCCGGTTGGTGCCCAGTGGGTCGGAGTAGATTACGCCTACTATTCCTTTGATTGTTTTTGTGTCAGCGGGGTTCAGGCCGATGTCTGCCAGTGGCACTCGCAATAGCACGCTGTACCCATTTGTCCCAGTTTTTGATATGGCGGTGGCGGATTCGAGGATTGTTACCACATCGAGATTGGTGGCATTGGCGGGGTTGTTGCCTACCATGTATGTCACCGGGTGTGCTTGTTGTATTATTTTTGCCTGGGAATAGATCACTGTATTTTTCCCGTTCAATGGTGCTGTCAGCAGTCGAATGGGGCCGCGTCCCGGAATGTCAAGTTTTACATCGACACAATCGCCGCCGATAAAGGCGTGGGTGTAGCGGGTTGAACCGTTCACCCATGGACTGAGATCGGTCACTTGCCAGAGAACGACCAGATCTTTGCCGTCCTGGGCAAGTGCTGTCCTGAACCAACGCGAAGTATCGCCAGCCATCGTTACCAGGGCATCGGGCGCGCCGGGCAACATGGACTGGTCTTTCGCCAGGTCGACAGCCACCGGCTCCGTAGGCAGCTTGGCGAGTTTGGCTATGGTCAATTCTCCGGGTTCGGTGTTGCCCGCATTCTTACGTGCGTCGGCAATAGCGCGACCGGAATCTATCTGTTGTTGTGTCACATTCAGCGTCAGCGTTTGCTTGCGGGTGGTTTCCAGTCCTTTTATTTCCATGATCAGGTAGGACGGCCCACCGAGTTGTGCAAGAATTCGTCCTTTTTCATCTTTCCAGAGGAATCCGCCAAAACTTTCCTGCCCGGTGAATGTTTCATCCATGGTGATATCGCCTTTTGAATCCTGCAAAATGCTGGAGAGGTATAACCCATCCATCGTCATCAGGAACCACTCACCGCGATCGCCGCCAAGGGCAGTGATGGCGCCGACATTTGGAACATCTTCAATAACGCCATTGGTGCGGAAAGGCGCGATCAGCACGCCGCGCTGGGCGGCTGGCGCATCGTGACGTCCAAATCGATTTGGGTACTTGCCAGACTTGCCGGCAATGGTGTTAAAACTGATGCCGTCGGAGATATTGCCGGCGTTATCCATGATGACAGTGCCGGTAGAGCCCTGCTCTACCGGGGTAAGCTTGATGGTGTTCTTGGGATTTTCCGGCTTGGTGAAATCATACAACGGTACACCACCGGCGGTGAAACCGAGTGGCCGATATATACGAAGACTGTTGGTAATAATCGTCAGGTCGGGACGTGTCCACCCGGATGACCAGTATGCGCCTATATCGCTGAACCCCATGATTACTTCTTCAGGGTCTTCGCTGCCATTGTCATTACGGTCAATCCAGGTTTGGCCGGGGACAGGTATCCACTGACCATCTTTCAATTTTCTGTTGTTAAATGATACTTTTACACATGAAACAAATACGCCACTGGCATTGCGCTTGGCAATCATAAAACCACTGGCACCATTGTAACCCGGCGTCGTCACCGCGTATTCGTGATTATGAAGTTTGTATACCAAACCGCGTTGATTATGTGCCAATTCGGGATGGAATATTAGTGCTTTCTCCTGGGTTGGACGAATTGTCGGTTGTGGTTTTGGATCCAGTAAGAACTCGGTGCCATGGGCAATAAATCGCGTAGCGTCAAAGGTGATGGGGAAACCACCCATCGCACCGTAGTCTGCTCCACCCCAGTATTGCTGGCTCAAACCGTAACCCTTTTTGTCCGGAGTCCAGGTGGTGACGCGACGACAGGAACCCTCGGCTTCCGCGACCCAGAGTTTACCCAGGGTATCAAAAGCCAGTCCCAGCGGAGCCACCAGATTTGTATCGATAAATTTTCCCGCCGGGCGCATGTGGTTAACAGCTTCATACGCCATGCCGATGGTCGCGATACGCTTTCCCCTGCTACTCATCACGAACACCTGGTTGCTTTGCTGATCGCTGATGGCAAAACGTTTACCATCCTGACTTATAGCCAACCGGGTTGGCGAGAGAAGTTTTTTAACGATGAACAGTTTTTTAGCTGTTCCGGTCTTCATATTCAATTCCTGGACAGTTCCATCTTTCTGCAGTCCATAAACCACATCGTTCAGTGCGGTGATAGCGACCAGGGTTCCTGCCGATAATCCATCGGTCTGCAATGCGCCAGTTTTGGTATTGATGGCGATAAGAAGGTTGCCTTGCTTTGGGTCGTTGCGGATAAGCAATGCATATATTGTATCGCCAGAGATTGCCAGCGAACTGCTGATTCCGGTTTCTTTATAGGTAATGGGCAGCACTATATGCACACTCTTTTTCTCATCATCAAATGGTATGGTGCGGCCATTGGTCAGGTCGAATCGGCGAATTACTGTTTGCTGAATCCACGAATCCGGCGACAGCGCGTAGGCATATTTGTCATCCATTGTCACGTCGGCCACTTCGCCGCTGTCTGTCCATTGGATAATCGCGTCGGCATTTGCCCGCAACAGACCGGTGGCACCTTCAACGCCGGTAAAACCTACCAGCATCGTATCCTTGCGGGTTGATATCGTGGTTGGGCATCCATGGTTTGATCCCCAGAGTTTATTCCCCTTCTCAGTTTTCCATGGCGGCGTGCCAGCGTTGTATACGCTGTTGACGAAGGAGACATCTACAGGTTTATGGTCGACAATAGAGGCCGAATAAGTCCCGGGTGCAACCGGTTTGCCGTTGTCATCAAGTCCGTCCCATAACTCAGTATTATCTTTTGCAGTGCGCGGGTATTGCCCCATCAGGTTGCGGACGCGTTTACCGGTGGCGTCATCGATGGCGACCGTTACGTCTCGCGTGCCGTCATTTGGCAAGGTATATGGAATTGGAATTGACCCGTAAGTGCCATAATCGATGAAGGCTTTCAGTCGAGTGGCATAAATCTGTTCCTGTTCTTCGCTGAGTTTCAAATTGCCTTTGTCGCTGATAATGGCAGAACCCCAGCCGCTGCGAGCGCGGAACATGAAAATGCGGTTTACCTTGTCATTTTTTATGCCATCTGCCAATCGGCTGTTCGACCATAGCGCCTCGGTGCCAAAGGTAAACTGTTCACCGGCATTGAGCGGTTTACCGCTTGTTCGGCAATAGCTCCATGGCCAGAAAGCTTCGCAATTATAACCTTTGCCATTATCCCATTTTTTGAATGCGATTTTTCCGCCGGACACATCCATCGTCGGACCCCATTTTGTTTCCTGGTCAGCCTTTCCCGGCCCTGTATCCGGGTCGTTAAAGCCGCCGTGGTGGATAATCATATAAGGTTTATTTTCAGGTGCGGAGAAAAACATATTAACGTGCATTTGATGCTCGTCCGGCTTTCTGTCATCAAATATTACCCGCGCCTGGTAACAGTCATTTCTCCAGCTTTGACCAAAATCTTTACCCATGGTTGGATTTTCCAGTGGGGTGCTATCTGCAAAACGGGCAAGGAAATAAACCCCTTTCTCGTCCCACATCAGGTGTGTCCAGACGCTGAACTTATTCACGATGGTCGGGCTGTTATAACTCCATACCCCCGCCGATAAATCCCAATCATCGGTATTGCCGTCGATAACCACCTTGCCGGGTGCCGGTACAACGGTAATCTGCTTATTCAGACTCATACCGGTTTCCTCTGCCCATGCACAAATCGATAACATCAAAATGATGAATATCACACCCAACTGCCAAAACTGTTTCATAGTTTTCTCCAAATTAAAATACTGCCATTTTTATAGAATAATTATATCGGTTTAACAATAAGAATAATCTGGTATAAAACTATCTTTTAACACGATAATTGTCAACATGCTTTAGGCAGCCAAAGTATGGCAGTTTATTATAACAGGACTTTCGCTTAAGGTCACTTCGACAGGCTCAGTGACCGGTCGCT
>JBIJDE010000338.1:0-5597 GCA_044344305.1 Armatimonadota bacterium | reverse complement strand
ATTTGTAGTTGGGTCTGGATATTTCATAATTCCATAGCCCATAGCATCGCTGTGGGTAGAAATACACCATATAATCTACGCTCTGTAAGAGCATAATTCCTATTTCTTGAGGAATTATGCCCCTACAGGGCGTAAAATCTAATCTATCATCAGACCCACAGCGATGCTATGGGCTATGGAATTATTTTACAAAAAAGATTGGATGGAAATATGTAGAATACTATGCAACTTCCCCTTTGGTTGCGTCTTTAAATCTAATTTCTAAGTTTCGCGAAAGCGTCTAACAATTAAAGATTTTTCATAATTTAATTCTATAATTTTGGGACACTAAAATGCGAAACTCAGGAATATTGAAATAATGATATTAAAAAACAGCCGGTCATTGAAAAATCAATGACCGGCTTATTTTATCTCTTTACTCTTTTATAGTTTACTCTTCAATTTCTTCTTCTACGATTTCATCTTCGATGATTTCTTCTTCAATGATATCATCAACAACATCTTCTGGTAGGTTGTTTAATGCTTTCATTGCATCTACTGCTGAAGTATCGCCGGGAGTAAAGGTATCTTCGTCAGCATTTTTAACAACAATTGCTACGCTGGCAATAACCACATCTTCACCCATGCGCATGATTCGCACGCCCTGGGCAGAGCGGCCAGTTTCGCGGATGTCTTTCACCTTGGACCGAATTACCTGTCCCTGGGTGGATATGAACAAGACTTCATCGGTATCATCAACAGCCTTACAGTCTACTAATGGACCATTCTTTTCGGTGATGTTAACGGTCTTGATACCAATACCACCACGGGTTTGCAGACGATAAAGAGTCAACGGTGTGCGCTTGCCATAACCGAGTTCGGTGATAGCCAACAGATCTTGATCCGGTCTAACGATTGCTACGCCGACGACTCTGTCGCCTTCACGCAGATTCATACCGCGCACGCCAGCGGCGGTGCGACCCATGGCACGAACATTTTTCTCGTCAAATCGGATGGACATACCAAAATGAGATGCCATAACGATATGCTTGCTGCCATCTGTAATCATTACCCATTTCAAGCTGTCTGTTTCGTCTTTCATGGTAATAGCGATTTTACCTGCAGCGAAGATGTTTGAGAACTCATTAAGTGAAGTTTTCTTCACAACACCCTGTTCTGTTACCATAAACAAGTAACGATCAGCGGAGAAGTTCTTCACATTCAGAACTGCGGTTATTTCCTCGCCAGGCTGAATGCCTACCAGATTGATAACGTTTGTACCACGGGCGGTACGGCTTGATTCTGGTATTTCATGAGTACGAAGCCGATAAACCTTACCCTTATCGGTAAATACTAACAGGTAACTGTGAGTACTGCCGATGAAGAGATGCTGTACGCTGTCCTGTTCCTTAGTATTAAGACCAATCACACCCTTGCCGCCGCGACCCTGGGTGCGGTAGGTATCCATGCCCAGGCGTTTTACATAGCCTTCACGGGTCATGGTGATGATCATATCTTCTTCATCAATAAGGTCTTCAATGGACAGGTCGGCGGCTTCTTCGTCACGGATTCGGGTGCGTCGTCCGTCGCCATGGCGTTTGCGCATGTCTAATAATTCGTCTTTTACTACTGCCATTAATTTGCGTGGGTTGGAAAGCAAATCTTCAAGATAAGCGATACGCTGAATAATTTCCAGGTATTCCTTCTCAATCTTCTCGATTTCCATACCGGTTAAACGATGCAGTTGCAAGTCAAGAACGGCCTGCGCCTGTTTCTCTGACATGCTGAACTTTTCCATTAATCCTTCACGAGCCATGGCCGGTGAACGGCTTTCGCGGATTAATTTAATTACAGCGTCCAGATTTTCCAGCGCAATGCGATAACCTTCTAAGATATGTGCACGGTCGCGGAGTTTTTTAAGTTCAAACTTGGTACGGCGAACGATAACGATTCTGCGGTGTTCCAGGAACTCGCGGAGCAGGTCAATCATCGTTAATGAACGTGGTTCCGGCTTGCCATTAACATGTACAATGCCCACCATGTTAAAGTTGAAACGTTTGCGCAATGGTGTGTGTTTGTACAACTGGTTCAACACCACGTGCGGGTTAACATCGCGTTTCAGTTCGATAACCAGTTTCATACCTACGCGGTCAGATTCGTCGCGCAGGTCGCTGATGCCTTGTATCTTTTTATCTTTAACCAGATCAGCGATTTGTTCAACCAACCTTGCTTTGTTCACCTGGTACGGTAACTCGGTGATGATAATCGCGGATTTGCCGTTTTCTGACGGCTCAATCATGGTACGCGCCTGCATGGTTACCGCGCCGTGACCGGTGGTGTATGCATCGCGAATGCCGGATTTACCGAGAATCATACCGGCGGTTGGGAAGTCCGGTCCGGGTAAAACCGCTAACAATTCATCAACAGTAATATCATAATCGCGGTCAATCATCAGACAGCAGGCTTCAATAACTTCGCTCAGGTTATGCGGGGCGATTTCTGTCGCCATACCTACCGCGATACCGCTGACGCCGTTACATATCAAGTTAGGGAAAGAACATGGCAATACTGTCGGTTCTTCTGTCGTTTCGTCAAAGTTTGGTTGGTAATCGACGGTATTGCTTTCAATATCTGCAATTATCTCAAATCCCAGCGGGGTTAATTTCGCCTCGGTATATCGCATTGCCGCCGGGGGATCGCCGTCAATGGACCCGAAGTTTCCTTTTGGGTGTACCATCGGGTAACGCGATGACCAGTCCTGTGCCATACGAACCAATGTATCATAAATTGACGCGTCACCGTGTGGGTGATATTTACCCATACAGGTACCGACAATGGTTGCACACTTACGGGTAGCACCGCCAGGATTCAACCCTAATTCATGCATCGAGTAGAGAACGCGTCGTTGTGACGGCTTCAAACCGTCACGTACATCCGGCAAAGCACGACTGATAATTACGCTCATCGCATAACGTAAATAACTTTCCTTCATCTCATCGACAAGCGATCTATCGGTTGTTCTACCCTGATTTAACTCTTCAGTCATCGATTCTCCTTTGATTTGCACCTGAAAACAGGCAACATTACTGCGTATTATCTATATTTTATGGTGTGATATATAAAATAAGGGGTGTCCCACACTACATATATTATTTATTCGGCAACAGACACAATATACCTGCAAAATGATAGGAAAATTTGAAAAAAATCTTTTAAGATATTGATATTTTTACATTAATAGTGTATAAACTAATTAGGAAACACAAGGGGGGCACAATACAATGAAGCCGTTTATAAAATGGGCTGGAGGAAAAGGACAACTTCTTATTGATATAAGGAAAAAATATCCTTCAGGTTTAGGTGTAACCATTAATAAATATTGTGAACCATTCGTTGGCGGTGGTGCAGTTTTATTCGATTTATTATCACAATACACTTTTGAAGAAATCCTAATTAATGATATAAATATCGAATTAATTAATACCTACAGCAATATTAAAGAAAATGTTGGAGAACTCATCGAAAAACTTCTTCAAATGCAGAACCAGTTTGTTCCTTTAGATACTAATACCAGAAAAGAGTATTACTATAACCAACGCGAAAGATTTAATTATTTAAAAGTGAATGGGAAAGAAACTGAAAATATTGAAAAAGCAGCATTATTTATCTTTTTAAATAAAACATGTTTTAATGGACTTTTCAGAGTAAATAGTAAAGGTCTTAATAATGTCCCAATGGGTTCATATAAAAACCCGATGATCTGTGATGAATCAAACTTAATTGAAATAAATAAAAAACTACAAAATATAAAAATCAATTTTGGAGACTATTCAGATTGCATCTCTTATATTGATAAAAAAACTTTTGTTTATATAGATCCACCATATCGTCCATTATCACCAACTGCAAGTTTTACAGCCTATTCAGCAACACCATTTGATGATAAAGAACAAATCAGATTGGGAACATTTGTTGATAGCATTTCAAAAATCGGTGCAAAAGTTGTCATAAGTAATTCTGACCCTAAGAACTCTGATTGTCAAGATGATTTTTTCGATGAAATATATAAGAAATATATCATAAACAGGATAACTGCAAAAAGAATGATCAACTGTAATGCTGAAAGCAGAGGCAATATAAGCGAATTGCTTATTAGTAATTATTAAAATGAGATTTTATGAAACTGATTAATAAATATAATGAAATAGGTTTGCAATCTGACAATGAGGTTTTTGACTTTTTAATAAATAACCTTAAAGATACAATTAGCACTTATGACTTTTTTGTTGCTTGGGATAAAGTGTTTAGCAATGTTTCAAAAGTTGAAGTAGCATTAAATATATTAAATTCCCTTATTGGCAAAGATGATATCAATAGCAAACTTAAAGAATTAATTAAATCCTACCCCGAGATAGTTCCAGTAATTCCTTTACTAATTGCAGTTCGTGGTCATAAAATCAAAATCGCTGATTTAGGTGGTGATAAAATATATTCATTTTCAAAATCAGAAGAATATTCGACTGTAGACATTGACAATATCTTACTCTTTGCTGAGAAATGTGGCTTACTTAAAATCTTGTCAGATAAAAGTATAAAAAATCTTGTTGATTATTGTATAGGTGTTGAAGTTGGATTAGATACAAATGCCCGAAAAAATCGTAGCGGTACTGCTATGGAAAACTTAACGGAAGTCTATTTAAAAGCAATCTGTAATAAACACGACTATCGTTATATTAAATATGCTACAACAGCAAAAATTAAATCTGAATTTGGCAGAGATGTTCCTACAGATAAATCTGATAGGCATTTTGATTTCGCAGTGAATACCAGTGAGAAAATATATCTTATTGAAGTTAACTATTATGGTGGTGGTGGTTCAAAATTAAAAGCAGTTGCAGGAGAATTTAAAAGCCTTTTTAAATTAACAACATCCGAACCTAATACTGGTTTCATTTGGGTTACCGATGGTTTAGGCTGGCTTACCGCTAAACATCCATTACTTGAAACATTTAATGATATTGATTATGTCGTTAATCTAAAAATGATTGAAAACGGGATAATTGAAGAAATTTTAACAAAAGGATTATAAAACTATGAATGGTGGATTATTTATAACATTGTATGATAAAAAAACATTGGCATTATATTTAAATCATGGCATTTATGGCTTTTTAATGAAACCTGTTTTTACAGATATGCCATCAAGCAGAAGTATGCATTATGCTGCATTAGCAGATTACGCATGTAGTAGAGAAGGCACTCATGTTTTTTTCTTTATCAAACGTGAAATATACTATGGTGGGATAATCAAAGGTAATAAAGATATAGCATCATTTTATCTAAATGGTGATACAAGTCCATTAGGAAGAAAATCATCTGCGCCATTATTTTGGGATGAAAGCAATAGATATACGCCTACAAATAAAGATGGTGTTTTTAAACGTGATGGTATTGAGAAAGCACAACCTTTTATATTACAATTTATTAAAGATGATGAACACTCTGGTAAATTAATTTCATCAGATGATTTATATTTTGAACTTGGACATTACCCCTACCCTTTACCTTCTAATACTATACAAGGAATGAGTTTTTGTACACTAACACCTGGTGAAACT
>JBIJDE010000337.1:0-5628 GCA_044344305.1 Armatimonadota bacterium | reverse complement strand
TAACTGGTTATGCATCTGATGTGATACCGAGTTTTTATTTTGAGAGTAGTTATATTAAATTACTTGCAAAATACAATATAAGTTTAGATATTGATGTGATTTCAATAAGTGGAGATGAATAAATATATAACTAAAAGATATTATGAAGATGATATCTAAAGATTGAGGATAAGCTATGACACAAAAGAATATATTATGGAAGGTTATTGTTCTTGATGAACCTGATCAAAATTCTGGCGGGTTTTTAATAGAATTATTAAATTTTCTACGTCAGAATATATTTTTTGAACATATTCTAATGGGAGACATCGAAGGACCATATGTTTACCAGATACCTGATAATCTTGAATACCATTATTATAATCTTGAACAATTGATATCTTTGATAAAGAATGAGATGTTATTTGAATGGGGTAATATATTTTGTTATAAAGAAAAAGTTGATGTATCTGATAATTTTACCTCATTAATAGATTATCCAGAAGTAATTAATGGTACAGAATTAACAATTTTAATTGTAGATGATGGTGGGATTGAAATTTTTACACGCAGTGAAAAATTGTGCAAGCTATTAATGAAAAAATATATAGCTAAAAGATATTATGAAGGTGATTTAAGCGATTATGAATTTATGTGGTAACCTTTGTTACATAAGGAAGAACTGATCAAGGTATCTGAACAACATAATATTCAACAGATCTTTTCATTAATTCCATAGCCCACGGCAACGCCGCTGGGATTTGGTATCAAAAACAAATATTACGCTCTGTAAGAGCAACATTCCTAAAGACAGAGGAATTATGCTCTTACAGAGCGTCAATAATTCTAATTAATTTCCCCCAGTGGCGTTGCCGTGGGTTATGGAATTATTTTAATTGTAACGTTCGCAGGTAAAATATAATCAAACATACATCAACGGCTTTTTTGCTTGTCAAGAAGATTGTTTATTTGTATCATTGGATTATAATAAAGTCGATATAAAACCGATTTATATAACAGAACATCAAAGGGAGAACATGCCATGTTTGATATGCAGCGATTTACTGAGATTTGTAATAAGATTCGGGGGAGTTTTTTTGTAAATGATTGGTAGAAAAGGAGAATATAACATAATGGATAATTTGCTTATCTTGGTTGAAAACATAAAAAATCGTGATGATTTTGTTACTTTTGTTAAAGCACTATATAAAAATTTAGAAGAAAATCCTGATGACTGGGAAAATGATAAACTGTGGAATTATTTAGAAGCATTAGCTGCTTCAGCAAATGATCTGGATGGTGCTTATTTAAATAAGAATGAAAAGATTCCAAAAGATATAGACTGGAAGATATTGGGCAAATTATTAATAATGGCAAAATATTATGAATAAACATGATTTCTGGGGAATTATTGATAAGATTGACAATAAAGATTCTCAATCATTAGTAACAGAATTAATGAAATTAGCTCCTGAAGATATCATTTCTTTTGGATTACAATTAAAAAATCAACTTGTAAAATTGTATAAACCAGACATTGAAATGATAACATTTATAATAATGTCAGATTTTCGGATGATATATTTGAAGATTTTCGAACCTGGTTAATATGTCAAGGTAAAGACAAGTATTCAATCGTATCGCAGAATGCAGATAATGTTGCAGAATTACTTGATTCCACAGATATCGATAATATTGATAATGAATGGTATTTATCACCACTTAATGCCTATACTAACCTCACGGGTGCTGATGAAGATACATATTTCGATCTTCTCTATTGTAATAATGATATTGTGTCAGACCCAGATATAAATGTTAAATGGCCAGATAAATTAGAGGACTTAGAATATATTTTCCCGAAAACTTTCAGAAAATTTTGGAATCCTTCAAAAATAAAAGCATTACATCCTGGGGGTTACTTTGGATAATAAACTAAACATAAAATCTCTTCTCATGAAGGCGTTAAATGATGTTTTAAAAGTTGAAGGTTATAAGAAGAAAAACAGCAGTTTTTATAAACACACTACCGATTTGATTCTTATTATTAATTTGCAAACATATGGCCTCGAATTCTTTATAAATATTACAATCTGGCTAAAAGATATTGATAATCAAGAATGGCCATTATATTACAAAGGTCATTTGAGAACACGAGCAAATCATTTAACAAATCAAAGTAAAATATTTAATGACTCTTTAGATTACCGCAAAGATAATAACGATGTTGAAATAATTATAAGAAAGATCGATTATGCCGTTAATGCAATTCGAGATGAAGTGGTTCCTTATCTGGTGCAATACAAAACTCTTGATGATATACGTAATATGGTGTTGAAACAAAAATCGGGAATAGAACAGAAACTTTCAATTCATAGGGTTGTCTGGAACTATTTCGGAATATCTTGGGAAAAAGAAGTTAAACCTTGACTTAATAATATCTGGTAAAAGTAGCGGAATAGCATAATATTCAACATATCTTTTCGCTAATTCCTTTAACTATTAATTCCATAGCCCACGGCAACGCCGCTGGGATTTGGTATCACAACATAGATTACGCTCTGTAAGAGCAATATTCCTAAAAACAGAGGAATTATGCTCTTACAGAGCGTCGATAATTATAATTAATTTTCCCCCAGTGGCGTTGACCTCACCCTTATACACATTTGTTAAAATGAAAAATAATGTGTTATTTGAGACGACCCCAGCGGGGTCGAATAATTATAGAATAGATTTCAATCAATAAGCCCGACCCCAGAGTGGGTCGCATATAACATGGCAGATTACCGGTCATTATATGCGACCCACTCTGGGGTCGAAAATCTCATTATGAATAATTTTCTATAGATATGTGACCCACTCTGGGGTCATTTTGTATTTAAACATTAACAATTTATAAATGTGTATAAGGGTAAGAGCGTTGCCGTGGGCTATGGAATTATTTTAATTGTTACATTCGCAGGTAGAATATCATCATAAATATGTATAAGGGAGCGAGCTACGATGTGGGCAATATATATGGAGAATGCCAGTCAATTTATACAAATAACTGGTTATATCTCAACGTTTTCAAGGTTATAAAAGTCTACTTTTCTCCCTACTTCACAAAGGTTCCGCGTTCATATTCATCAAAAGCGATGCGGAGTTCTTCCTGGGTATTCATCACGATAGGGCCACCCCATGAGATTGGTTCGCGAATTGGCAGGCCATGTACCAGAACGCATCTTAAACCGTCGGCACTGGTGATTTGTACGGTATCGCCATCGCCAAAATGGATGAGGCGTTGAGAATGTTGCAAGCCACCGTTGTCGCCAAATACCCCCGAACCTTCAATGATGTAGCAAAAAGCGTTGTGATCTGCTGGCACTGGTAAGGCGATTTTTCCACCTGGCGGGATAGTTATGTCGAGAAAAGATGGATTGCTGATAATATCTTTTACCGGTCCCCGCACACCTGCCACCTCGCCGCAGATTACCTTTATCTGCGCATCGTCTACCACTACAGTGGGGATTTGTTCACTGCGAATATCCTGGTAACGCGGGTCCATCATCTTGTGCGACGCTGGCAGATTGCTCCATAACTGTAATCCACGCAATCGACCATTAGCGTCACCACGCGGCATTTCCTGGTGAATTATTCCGCTGCCTGCGGTCATCCACTGTACATCGCCCGGTCCGATAACGCCTTTGTTACCCATACTGTCGCCATGTTCCACTTCTCCCTGTAGAAGATAAGTGATAGTCTCAATTCCTCTGTGCGGATGCCACGGGAATCCATTGATATAATCCGCCGGGTCATCTCCACCGAAATTATCGAGCATAAGAAAAGGGTCATAAGTCGGAACCTGGTGATACCCGAAAACCCGCAGCAACTTTACCCCGGCACCATCGGTAGTCGGAATGGCTGCTATATTAGATATTACAGGTCGTATTTTCATTGATAGATTCTCCTGAATTTCATGTGACTTTCATCAATATTGCTTTCTTAACTTTTACGGTCGTGAAAAAGTCATCTCGGCATCACGTTCAATTACCAGAAATCCGATGATGTGGACATCATAGCAGTCTTTATCTTCCGGGTTAGTGGAGACGCGGAAATCTACACGTTGCGCATAAAGTGGCAAACCATAAACGCCAAAGAAGTTACGCTGCAGGTAATTTGCCGGGTCATCTTCTTCGGTAAATCGCGGTTCATTCTTCTGTGACAATCGCACCCACTCGCCTTTATTATCCAGACGAACTTCCAGGTTGCCGCGTTTCTGTGGACTGTGCATCAGCATGCCGACAATCTTGCCGCGGTTAGTTGTGAAACTTCCGCTTGCGCCGGGTTTATTCGCGGCGATAAATTTAACCCTTCCGTTTTCGGCAATATGGAAATCTTTCAGGTCATCGGCGAATAATGCCGTGGTTAGGCGCGGGAAAAGCCAGCAATCTGTACGGACTGTCTGTTGTGGAAAAGTATGTGGTTTAATTTGAGATTCTTTTGCTGATGTCGTCTGGAATATTGCATACTCTCTGTCCAGTTCTTTGGCAATAACCTGTCCATATAACTCATGTCCGGCAGGAGAAGGATGAATATAATCATTCATATAGGTTTCCCATTTTTCACCCGCCATGACCCGTTCTTTTATCACTTTTTCTGAATCAGCCAAAACAGAACCATAATGTTTTGCAACATCATATTGAAAAAGGACTGAGTTCGGCGTTTTCCCCTTCTTATATTCATCCATCATAGTGTAAAAAATGCCCATATTCATCAGGCAGTCTGCTTGTGGCAGCATAAATCGCAAACGTCGAAGATATCCTTCGGTGGCGCGTTCAGTAATCTCGCGTCCGCCATCACCCCAGGCACCATTGGCGGCACCAAATTCCATCACCACCAGATTGGGTTTTTCAATAAAAAGCTTGTCTTCCATGCGAAATAGTTGAATCTCTGGCCCAATCGCGAATATGATGCTCATTTTAATGTCAATTTTCGCATCAGGAAACTGTTTTTCAAACCATTTCAGCATATAGTACGAATAATTTTTAGTAGGGTTTTCACCAAATGGAGCACCGTGTGATACCGAGTTGCCTATCACCACAATCTTTAACCGCTTTTCTTTTGTTAATTTAATGAAGCTATTTTGTAACAAAGAACGTTCAGGTGTGGATGGTTTATCTGTCTGCCCGGAAACATTTGATGTGGCAAGCAAAAATAATATCAACAATACACCGGTGAAAAGATGTGGTATAGCATGATTATTAAGCGATATAAGAAGCATTTATTTTACTCCGTGGCCGATGAGTGGGAATGAGGGAAGTATACAAATTAACAGCAGATTACGCAATCTGAGACGTGATTGGTATTTGGTTGCAATCAAATATTAGATTTGTCCCAGGCTTGCGATCTTAGTTTTATATACATTTCAGCTATCATTAAATTAAAATGTTGGATGACGAGGTAGGGGAATTGTCCCCAATTCCCGCGACGAACCGTGATAATGATGTAGTCAAGCGTAACAGCGACAGTTTTTTTGCGTGGTGTTGTGATTTGCTAACCTTGTTTTGTCGTTTTAACCGTTTCGTCTTTATGAAAAAGACACTGTCGCGGGAGCTGGGGACAGCTCCCCTACCTTTACCGGATATTTCTGAATTATAGAGATGCAAA
>JBIJDE010000045.1:0-18383 GCA_044344305.1 Armatimonadota bacterium | reverse complement strand
GTAATTTACCACGTGAGAAATAGTGCGCACATCAATACCGCGAGCGGCGATATCGGTTGCCACTAACAAGCGAACCTTACCCGAGCGAAACATATCCAACGTCTGCTGGCGTTGATTCTGCGATTTGTTGGAATGCAACACGCCTGCTTCATAACCGGCCTCGGTCAACTGATCGCAAACCTTGTTTGCGCGGTGCTTGGTGCGGGTGAATACCAATACGGAATCAGTATCCATTTTCCCCAACATTTCAATTAACAACGGTGTTTTTAAATGCTGCGGCACCGGATACAATTTATGTTCAATGGTTTCTGCCGGGGCGGAAATACCAATGTCTATACGCTGTGGTTCGCGAAGTGCTTTTTTAACGAATGACTGCAGTTCCTGCGCGAAGGTAGCGGAAAACAGCATTGTTTGTCTATCTGTCGGAATCAAACCAACGATTTTATTAATCGGAGGTAGGAAACCCATATCCAACATGCGGTCGGCTTCGTCCAGTACCAGTATTTCAATCTTGCTGAGATCGGCATTGGCACGTGCAACATGGTCAAGTAAACGACCGGGACAAGCGACAATAATTTCAATGCCGCTGCGCAGATGCCGTTGTTGAGGAACCATACCGACGCCACCGTAAACAGTAGCAGAACGAATATTGGTGTGCTGTGCCAGGATTTGAATAGTGGAATGAATCTGTTCGCATAATTCACGAGTCGGGGCAAGAATTAATACGCGGGGAGTTCTGCCATTTTTCGGTTTGTCGAGTAAATGCTGCAGGATGGGCAATACGAAAGCGGCGGTTTTGCCGGTTCCGGTTTGTGCGGTTGCGACCAGGTCGTTTCCGGCTAATAATACCGGCAATGCGGCATTTTGAATTGGGGTCGGAGTGTCGAACTCACAGGTAACCAACGCGCGGTTAAGCCGCTCGTGTAACGAGAAATTGTTGAAATTCATATGTTCCTTTATAACATCAGATTGCCGTCATGTAAATTCAATGATTTGTGCAAGCGGAAGCTATAAAAGGCAACGGCGAGAGCAACCCGAAATTAAATATAAAGGGCCAAACCAGGTGAGATCATGTCGGTCTACAACAGGGAGTAATTACTTCCCTGCGTAAAGTATACTAAATTTAATTAGAAATAGCAATGAAGATGAATTCAGTTGACAGTTTTATGCGTGACGGAAGAAGTTTTTCGCTGTCACTCCCCCTGTCACTGCGGTGACATCCCCCTCAAGAGGGGGACATTAAATTGCCATTTGCAATTTGCAATTTGCAATTTAACCCATCATTCCATATAAAAAATCCGGTGCTTATTCTCTGCCAGCAAGCGGGCGTTGTACTCATCGCCGCCGTCAAGGTTGCCGCTGAGGAATACCGGGGGTTGTTCTCCGCGTTCTACCAGTTTCGCTACCACCTCGGCTACAATGGCGTTTACTATTGCTATGCCGGTCAGGGATGATAACGGGCCTACCTTTTGCGGGAAGCCGGGGATAGTTACGGCGGCGTCGCCGTAGGGGGATTCGTTATCAATCAGCAGGTCGCACAGGTCAGCCAACTTTTTGCCAGATGGATGGCGGCTGGATACACCCTGGGTGTAACTCAGCGAGGTGATGCCGATTACTTTCAATCCTTTTTCTTTCGCCGCGATTGCCATATCTATCACCACGGCATTACGACCGGAGGTGGATGCTATCATCAACACATCGCCTTCTTTTGCCGGTGATGAGTTTATCAATTCCGCACCCAGTCCAAGGATGCGCTCGAACTTTGAGGTTTGCGTCATTGGACGGACAAACAAGTTCATCCCGTGTGGGTAAATGGGATTTACCAGCATTAGTCCGCCGGTGCGGTAGACCATTTCTTCAGTGGGGATAAATGAATGGCTGGCACCGAATGAGAATATGCAATGGTCGCTCACTACCGCCTCAACCAACATTTCGGCAGCACAAACAATATTGCTGTACTGATTTTCAGTCAGGCGTTCCAGTGCGGATATTGCTTCGCTCAGGTAGTTTTTAGCTGACATATCAGAACCCCCTGCGGTTGTATTCGGCACGGCTCTTATCGTAATATTCCTGTCCATCTTCGCGGTTTATGCTTTTAAATACGCTGGGCGGGGTGCCGGCCGCCACCATCTTTTCAATGACCTTCTCCCACAGCATCCAGCCGGAAATAATATTGCCAACGCCAGAAACCGGCAGCAGTTTGAAGTCATAACCGGCCATATCAACCGCGGCATCGCCATACGGTGCGCCATCATCAATTGCCACATCGCACACCTCAAACAGTTTCTTACCAGATGGGTGCTGCGGCTTTACCTGTTGGGTGTAGTCCATCGCCGTGAACCCGATAACCTTCATTCCGATAGCCTGGCATTGCAATGCCAATTCTATCGGACCTTTATTTTTGCCGGATACCGACCCGATAAGCATTACATCACCACTCCGCAGATTACCATTTTGTATTGCAAAGCGGATATTTTCCACATCTCGGTCAATCGCAACTTCTCGAGGACGGTCTTTGAGACAATCGGCGACCGGGGCGTTAATATTAATATTGTAAGTAAACGACTGCAATGCCGCTAACCCGCCCGCACGATTTAAGAAATCCCACTGGTTGCTATGCCCGATTTCTGAGCAGAAAATAGCACCACCGTGGGTGAGGGATTCAACGACAATGTCGGCAGCCTTTTCGATCAAAGGCATTTGTGCCGTTTCCAGATGGTCAATAACGCCGCGAATAGCAGCAGTGTAGCGTGATGTCATAATTTACCTTCTTTAAGTTTGCAATTAATATTTAATCACCATTTCTTTTGGTTCAGGAAGAGGTGATGCCGATGAAATAATCTTCTCGCGTAATGTTGCTTTATCGCCGCATTCCATCTGCTGCAATACTTTCAGTGCCATCCCCAGCACTGGCGGTTGCTGCAATCGCATGAAGCGGAAGTTGGGGGCGTATTCACGCACACATTCACAAAATCTATTCCAATATATATCTGAATACATGATAACGCTGCCAGTGCCGATAATTGGCAGATTTTCATTTGCTATGCCAAGGTTGTCCACCATATCCCAGGTGCTGTCAGCGATATCTTCGGCGGCTTTGCGAAGAATATTTATTGCAATTCGATCGCCATCGTTTGCCGCAATATCAACATATTTTGCAAAACGAGCAATTTCCGAACGGTCGGGGTTGGAGAGCATGAAATCAATTAATTTTTGCCGGAAATTACGTGTTCCAGGTTCAATGCTTAATTGTTCCTGAATAATATCAGTAAGTGTGGTGGTATGACGAGGATGCCAATGGGATTTTGCAACGGCTTGAAGAGCATGCAAACCGATTTGATAGCCACCGCCATGATCGCCAAGCAGTGGACCCAATCCATCCTGGTGTATAAACCTGCCGTCTGAAGTTGTACCGAATATTACTGCACCTGTACCAGCCAATATTACAATGCCATAATCCTCACCAGTAAGCGCAAAAGCTGGATCTTGCTCGGATACACAGCGTAAACTGATACAACCAACGCGTAAATAATTAAAATTTATTGAAGGAAGAGTTTTGGTGAACCCTACTAATATCAATTCATCACATTCATTATCACCAATAGCTTGGTGTACAGCGCGGGATATTGATTTAAAACTGCGGCCACTGCCAATAGGACCGCGGCCTTTATCAGGGTTTTCTGCGCCAACACGCCCATAACCCAATACTGTACCATCATCACGCACCAGCAAGGCATCACATTTTGAACCACCACTATCTATTGCTAAGATACAACGCATATATAAAACCCCATACAAATAATCATGTTATACACGGGCATGATAAGCATCTGAAGATAATATGTCAATGCCAAATTTGGCGATTATTTACATTTATTCAAAAAAAAGCACTGAACATCATAAATGACGTTCAGTGCCTGCGATCAATTAATCAGGCTTATGTTATTAACTTGAGCCAAATTTCAGGTTTTTGATAGACATCGGATATTTTTCAACACCGTTGGTGTAGAACATTACTACCGCTGGTTTTGCCCAGTTGCTGCCGGCTATTGGCGACACGCTATAGGTTTTGTTGTTTAGTATCAGATTGACTTTTCCATTCATGGCATACATTACTACACGGGTAAATGTATTAGTAGGGAAATATTGACAACCAGCATACTGTGCATAAGGAAGTGCGCCATATATTGCATACGGTGCGGCATTTTGTGCGGTTGTGCTGCCAAACCAGATGCATGACTGGTTATTCCACCATTCATTGCGACCAAAATGTGCTATCGGTTTTGAGTTCGTCATTACCGCCTGTTGGGTTTGAGTTACCGGCAATGTGGTGTCATCCTGAATCTGAATGTAGTAATTTGATCGGGCACTGCCGGTTGTCGCGGTATACATATTTACATCCATGCTCATTGCCCAACATTTCAGACCTGAGGTTGCGGTGAACTGTTTCCAGCACTTCTCAAAGTCCTGTCCATCGCTCTGTCTTTCAAGAACCAATGTGTTCGGACTGGCAGTGACGTATGCCTTGTGGTAATTGCCGCCACCAGCACGGTCGCCACCGGGACAGCCCCAACCTTGGTCAACATTACCCCAGCAATCCATTGCTGGTGAACCAGCCTGACCACCACGATATTGACCGTAACGATACCAGCCATTGCTGCCATCTACTAATGTACCGGCTGATAAACCAGATAATAAATCCTGATCTAAAGTCGGCAGGAAAATTGCGGTACTCGGTGCGATATGGCCATCAAGGTAAGAATAAATCGCGGAGCTTGAGTGTCGGGTGCTGATGCTGTCAGGTCCATAAAGCATATTATCATTATAGGTATTTACAGCATCTGCAGTTAATACTACAGAAGACGGATCATCAAAAGTGCCAATGCCATCTTGAGCAATTGATGCATTGTAACCATAACCGTTAACTACACTTTTGCCAGCAGTCGGACAAACTAACACACCGGGATCAGCCTTGATAACTGACCAGACATTGGATGATGACGGTAATGTTTCTTCATGATCCTGGCAATACATTTGTACCAGGGCAGCAATCTGTTTTTGATTGCTTGTACAGGTTGTTTGTCGTGCTTTTTCTCGCGCACGAGCAAATACCGGAAACAGGATTGCGGCGAGAATAGCAATAATGGCTATCACGACCAGCAATTCAATGAGTGTGAACCCTTTACGATTTTTCATATATACCCCCTTTTGTATATAATGGTTACGAAACCATTGTTGTATTATTTAATCTTACTACCCTACACCTGGGATGTCAATATAATTTTGCCATTCATATAACAATTCATAAAAAAAATACCTTATTGGCGATTTATTAAATAAATTCTAACTTTATATATTATTGATACCCATTTTTAAAGTAATTTATCATAAATCAACATTATGTTTACAATACATTTCTCCATGAAAAGTGGTATATTTATCTCGTAATATTTCGACAAAGGTGATTACTATGCGGGCGGAGATTTTATCTATCGGCACAGAACTGCTATTGGGGCAGATTATTGATACTAACGCGGCATGGCTGGCAGAACGGTTGGCGGAGTTGGGTATTGGGGTATATAACCGGCAAACCGTCGGCGATAACGACGAACGACTGACGGATGCTATCCGACTGGCAAAAAGCCGCGCTGACCTGATTATCTGCACCGGCGGATTGGGTCCTACCGGCGATGATATTACCTCGGCGAATATTGCGCGGGTATTTGATTCTCCACTGGAAATAAACCAGGAAGCCAAGGTTAATCTGGAAAAGTGGTTTGCCCGCCGTAGTTATCCCTTCACAGAGAAACAATACAAACAGGCGATGCTGCCCTTCGAATCAGAGATGATTCTTAACCCCACTGGCACCGCACCGGGATTTATATTGGACAAAGGTGGCGTTATAATAATGGCATTCCCCGGTCCGCCGTTGGAACTATACCCCATGTGGCGCGAAACCGCAGAGCCGTACCTGCGCGCGCGTGGCGAAAATGTTATCCATTCAATAACATTGCGTTTTTGCGGCATCGGCGAATCTGCATTGGAATCACTATTACAGGATTTAATGGATAAACAGAGCAACCCCACCATTGCCCCCTACGCCAAAACCGGCGAATGCCACATTCGGCTGACCGCCTACGCCGCGTCGGTAGATGAAGCAAAAAAGATGATTGCGCCATTGCAGGCAGACGTGATGGCACGTGCCGGCAAATATATGTACGGGGTGAATGATGAATCCCTGGAAGTAGCAACCGGCAAGATATTGCGCCAGCGCGGACTGACCCTGGCAGTGGCGGAGTCCTGTACCGGCGGCGCGCTGGGCGGACGCATAACATCCGTTTCCGGGGCATCAGAATATTTCCTCGGCGGGGTAATATCTTACGACAACCGCATAAAAGAAGAGTTGTTGGGTGTGCCGGCAAAACTATTACAACAACATGGCGCGGTTAGCGAGGAATGTGCCAAAGAGATGGCGGATGGCGTGCGCAGAACTACCGGAGCGGATATTGGAATATCAATAACCGGTATCGCCGGTCCCGGCGGCGGCACCCCGGATAAACCGGTAGGCCTGGTATACATCGGCATCAGCGCGCCGCAATTCGCCACCACCGCCGTGCGCGGCATACTGGGCAGCGACCGCGAGATGATACGCATCCGCGCCACCACCCAGGCACTTTTAATTTTACGGGATTATTTAACCGGGGCAGGAGTAATAATATGAATATGCCGGATTTATTAGGCATGACCGCGGAAAACGCGGAGATAGCGATTAAAAAAGCCGGCTACGAGGTAATTCGTATAGATTCCCCCCGCCCCCGCTTCCTGAAATTCCCAGCCGAGGCTAAGGTGGTACGCCAAAGAATAGTAGACGGAAAAATAGAAATCTTCGTCGCATTGACGCCGGTTATTTTGACGGATTGATAATTTATTTCACCACGAAAAGCACGAAAGCCACAAAAAAAGAAAATTAAGCTATTACATATTTCGTGCTTTTCGTGGTTAAAAATAAATTTAATATAGGTTAACATTAAGAAGTAAAACCATTGAAATTTTCAACTATTTCTGGTATAAAAACAATGTATTGCAATTAGTGGGGGATTTACTATGAAGTGGTTTGCTTTTATTGGGTTATTTGTTATGCTGCTGTTGTGCGGATGCACACAGGATGGCACTTTGCGGCATGATGTGAATACTGGTAGCAATGGCTCGCTGGACGGATTGTCCATCACGCCTGCCCCGCAGAGCCTGGGTATCGCGACGGATACAGAGTTTTATCTGGATTGGGCGCGTAATACCTCACCACCGTCTGCATTTACAGTAACTCTGCGCAAAATAGACAAAAACAGTGATACTCATCTGGTACGTACAGTATTAGATACATTAAGCACCGGCCATTATCGTCTATATAAAGATTGGAGCATGGATAGCCAGTCATTTTACATGTTAGAGGTGATAGGCGGTGGTCAGCAAGTACGCACTATTTACCTGACTGGCGGTACCGTAGCCGCACAAAAACGCAATACCGGCGAGGAAAAAGGCGAAGAGATACATAATATTAGTAATTGAGAATGGAGCAAACTCCTGACTAATAACTATCACTATGCGACACCATTGTCATTGTGCCTTTGTAATATTCCCAAACTTCTTTTGCCTGTCGGATGGTGGTTATGGGAATGCTGGAGTTATCGTAATCCTGATATCTATTGCGACAGTAGATGGTGAATATTAATTTCACATCGGTCAGTGATGCATCCGGTTCTTTGCCTGTTGCGGTTACATCAAAAAAGTCTATATAGAAAGTCGGCATGTCATAGTTATACGCAGAATTGCGAAATACTATGATGCCTTCCTCACCGGTATTCATTAATCGGTATTTACCCTCAATATTTACCCGGAAATCAGAAGCTGCGTCATCTATCCGCATGGTTAAGGATTTTTGCTTTACAATGTAATTAACCGACCTGATCTTGGGATCGCGATAGACCAGTGTATCTTTCAGCAATAAGTCGCATCCAGAAATGACAAACATTATTAACAGCAAAAATGGCAGGTATTTCATTTTATTTCATTTTCGAAGCTTTTATACCATAAATCATAGCCGGTGCAATAATTGATATGATTACCAATGCCATGAATAGAGTTACTACATGCATATCTATACGCCCGATAAACATACTGCTGATGGTCATACCATTTGTCAACACCATTACGGACAACACGATTACGCGCATCATTGCAAAGAAATACATCGCCAAACTATGTTGTTGTTCAGCATTTTCCGGGGTAATTTCCACTGGATAGTTAAATTTGTCTGCAGGTCGTTTAGACATGAACTCAAAGAAAATATTTACAGCCAAAGTAATCAGTGGGATAAACATCACCACCATTTTACTGCCCGGTTTACTATCCGGCAGACCATTCATACCAAAATGGGTGGGTACTAAATCAGGTAATAACAACCATGCTGCACCGGCAATAACAAAACTAATTGCCACTATTACCCATGACGCTTTAACCATTTTTTGTAATTTATCATTTGTATTCATAAATTAATTATACCGCAGAATTGTTTCCGACATGTTGTGTAATTGCCAATTCTTTACGGAAATTCCAACATTATCTGGTTCCCACGCACTTTCCAGGTATCGCCAACCTTAACCATTATGAAATGCCCCTTCACCTGCATGGTTGCCGGCGGTAACCAACTTGTCAGTTTATATGCTATCTGGCATGAAAAGTTGATGAATGGATCTTTCCAACTTAATTCTTCCTGGGTAATTTTTATATTACGAACTGATAATTTTTCGATAGGTTCGCGATCCATATCGGGCCAACGGAACCACGACAACTCCATTTCATCATACTTCCCCTCTTCCCACAGTTTAAAAAACTTTATGGCGGTTTCATGCACTACAGCTTCAAATGATTTATCAGACGCTGTTTTACTTTTAGTAGGTAAGTTAAATATCTTGGGGATTTTATTGAAATACATCACCTGGCGCACATACCATAAACCACTTTTTTTATAAAACAGTACCGCGCCTCTCACAGGAATTCTTCCCTCGTTCACTTTAACGTTAAATTCTGCCAATGCCTGATTCTCATCTACTTTAATTGCAGTGATTTTAGGCTGGCCGGCGTATGGGAAAGGGCCCGTTAAATCTTTAAAACTCACCGGTACACATGCCTTCATAACGTCATAGTCTGTTCGAAAATATCCATCAACAAACTTTTTTGCAACTTCCGAACGTTCAGATGCATCGTCTGCTTTAGTACGTTTAACGCCTATTGCCAGCAGAACGAAAGTAAAAGCCAACACAATAATCAAATAACGCCGCATAATATGAATCCTCTGAAAAGTATGATACTACATACTGGTGGAATAATCAATACACATAATTATTCCACAAAGGAGAGTATTTAAACATTAGGCATTAGCAATCTAAAGCGGGCTTTGCCCACAACCAATTATTATTCACCGCAAAAGTTCGCAAAAGATCACAAAAGAAGAGTTTAAGAAAACTCTTTGTGTTCTTTCTGTTCCTTTGCGGTGAATATTTATCAATTACATTAATTTACAAACAACTTGTTTTATTTCAACGTTCTTTGGATTTAAGGAACTAAAAAGGAATAGAAAAGCATGATTCAATATTGAAGATTTTATAATATTCAATTCGACAACCTCAATTACATTATCTGAAAACTGAAAACCGAAAACTTAACACTTAATCAAATTGACTTTAGCAAATATCAAGTAATATATCTAAAAAATATGTCATTCCCCTATTGACGTCAGGTGTATCAGGGTATAATATTAAATATATATTAAGTGCCTTTTCAAGGAAGCAAAATATGAGCATAGATTGGGGTTGTTGATATGATGCAAAAGATACCCTGTTCAAATAATGTTATTCAACTATCTAAAATAGAAATAATTTCAGTTAAGCCTATGGGTTCGTATAATTCAGCTAACCTTACAATGTCTGCACGGCTGCTATCTCCATTAAAATCATTTATACTGCAATTATGCAGCAACAAGGAGAACACTTGGCATGAATAACCATGATTTACAAAAGATAAATAAACCAGGAATTGGTTTTAGAATATTCATAATTATTTCTCTTCTCATTATTGCATCTGCATTCTTTTATTACTACGGAGAAGCGGAACGAATACGCAAAGAAAAGTATAGCGACATCGCTACAATAGCAGAGATGAAGTCTTCAGAGATAATACAATGGAAAAAAGAACGTTTTTCTGATGTTTCCAGAGCAGCTAATGGCCCCACCGTAATAAAAGATTTGTTGTTACTATTAAAAAATCCTGCCGATTTAGCATCACAAGAAGAATTAAAGAAAATATTGGAAGTTAATCAAAAAGGAAAATTATACGATAATGTAATTATTGTATCACTGACAGGAAAATTAATTCTTGCGGCAAAAAATAATACAATTTTAAATGATTCAAATACTGCAAAAATAATAAAAACAGTTCTTGCCAGTAAAGAACCAACACTTTCTGATTTTTACAGTAATTCTGATGGTATTGTACATATCGATGTCGCCGCAATATCACGTGATGCTGATAAGCGACCATTGGCTATTATAATATTACAATGTAATGCAGCAGAAAACTTGTTTCCTCTCATTCAGTCCTGGCCAACTCACAGCCATCTTGCAGAAACGATAATATTCAAAAGAGAAGGCAATGAAGCCGTTATTTTGAATGAATTACGACATCAAAAAAACACCGCATTAACTATGCGTCTGCCATTAACTGATATGAAAAATCCTATCGTGCAAGCAATTGCAGGTACACAAGGGCTATATATTGGTAAAGATTATCGTGGTATTGATGTTTTGGCTGATTTAAGGGGGATTTCTAATCTTCCCTGGTTTATGATGACTAAAGTAGATACCAGTGAAATTTTAGCTGAAATAAGTTACCGCGCATGGGCGATAGCACTTCTTGCTGTATTATTTATATTACTCACTGCTGCCACATTGGCATTTATTTATCGTCAACGACAATTAGATATATATCAAAGCATTTATAAATCAGAAATGGAAAAAAGGATGACCGAAGAAAAATTTCGCACAACATTATATAGTATTGGCGATGCGGTTATCACTACTGACGGTGATGGAAAAGTTAATCAAATGAACAGGATAGCAGAGTCATTAACAGGATGGTCAGAAAGTGAAGCTAATGGCAAACCTTTAGAGGAAGTTTTTAATATAATAAATGAAGAAACTCGTTCACACGTTGAAAATCCTGCCCAAAAGGTTTTTCGCGAGGGACCAGTGGTAGGCCTTGCAAATCACACTCTACTGATTGCGCGAGATGGTACTGAATTTCCCATCGCTGATAGTGCTGCACCCATCTACGATGAAGATGGAATCAACATTACCGGTGTTGTAATGGTTTTTCGTGACCAAACAGTTGAAAGAGCTGCGCAAAATGCACTAAGAGAAAGTGAAGAAAAATTTAGAATGATTGTAGAGGGAGTCGTAGATTATGCTATTATCATGTTGGATACCGGCGGTAATATAATAAGTTGGAATACCGGTGCAGAACGGCTGAAAGGCTATAGTGCCGATGAAATATTAGGTAAACATTTCTCAATATTTTATACCGATGAAGATATTGAAAAATGCATACCTGATAATGAATTGATTACTGCTATTAATGAAGGTCGAATTGAGAATGAAGGTTGGAAGTTGCGGAAAGACGGTACGCGATTCTGGGCTAACCTGATAATTACCACTCTAAAAGATGATAAAGGAAACTTACGTGGTTTTTCTAAAATCACACGTGACATGACTGAACAAAAGCGCGCAGAAGAAGCACTGCAAAACATCAATATAGAACTTGAAAAACGTGTAGAAGAACGTACCCACGACCTTATAATGGCAAAAGAAGCCGCTGAAATGGCAATGGCAAACGAGATGACAGCAAGGCAACAGGTAGAACAAGTTACGAAAGAAAGAAGCCTGTTTTTCTCAGTTAATTTAGATATGTTGTGTATAGCAGGATTTGATGGCTATTTCAAAGATCTTAATCCTTCATGGGGAAAAGTTTTAGGATATACAGATGAAGAGTTGATGTCTCAACCATTCATTGAATTTGTACATCCTGATGACCAACAATCAACAATTAACGCGGCAATAGCGTTATCTAAAGGTGATGATATTGTTTCTTTTGAAAATAGATACCGATGCAAAGACGGATCATACCGATGGATTAAATGGAATTCCCGTGCTATTGTTGAGGAAGGAATTATCTTTGCGGCGGCTCATGACATTACCGATACGAAATTGTTTGAGATAGAATTGCGGGCTGCAAAAGAGGCTGCTGAGGCTGCCAATCGTGCTAAAAGTGAATTTCTATCTAATGTAAGTCATGAAGTGCGTACCCCCATGAATGCAATTATTGGGATGACAGATTTAGTGCTGGAGACCCCGCTTACAGATGAACAAAGACGTTTTTTATCCACGGTACGTGAGTCGGCAGACTCATTATTATCGGTTTTAAATGATTTACTTGATTTTGCAAAAATTGAGGCAGGTCGACTGGAAATTGAAGAGACTCCTTTTGTATTACGTGAAGTTGTAGAAGGAACAGCTACTGCTCTGGCAGAACGGGCACATCACAAAGGGCTTGAGTTAGCTTGCCGAGTAACACCAAATGTACCGGAAATGCTGATAGGAGACCCCGGACGACTAAGACAAATTATCGTAAATCTGGTTGGAAATGCCATAAAATTTACCAATGATGGTGAAGTTGTAGTTTTCGTGGATGTTGAAGATTCAAAAGATAAGGATATCATTTTGCATTTCAGCGTTACCGACACAGGTATTGGCATTGCAGATAATAAACAAAAACAGATTTTTGAACCATTCAGACAAGCTGATGCTTCAGTAACACGGGAATATGGCGGGACAGGATTAGGATTGGCGATATCATCGCAATTAGTAGAATGTATGCATGGAAAGTTATGGGCGGAAAGCCAGTTAGGCAAAGGGAGCGTTTTTCACTTCACTGCTCAATTTGGGATTGCTGAAAACACCAAATCGCAAATGCCGACATCTCTTGAAGATATGAAAGATATGCGGGTGCTGATAGTAGATGATAACGCAACAAATCGTTTGATTTATGGCGAAATAACAACATCCTGGGGTATGTTGCCGACTGTTGCTGAAAGTGGCGAGGAAGCCTTACAAATAGCAGAAAAAGCTTTAAATGATGGTAAACCTTTTACCATGATTCTTTTGGACAGACAGATGCCCGGTATGGATGGGTATCAGTTGGCTTCAGCATTTCGTGCAAAACCAAAATTTTTAAATCCAATATTGATTATGCTTACCTCAACCGGCGACATAGGTGATGTAGACCGCCGGAAAGAGTTAGGTATTGCCGCTTGTCTGGTAAAACCGGTACGGCAATCTGATTTGCTGAATACTATTATGATGGCGATGGGAATCGCTACTAATGAAAGGAATAAAATGATTGAAACACCTGTTGTACGCTCGCTTAAAATACTTTTGGCAGAGGATTACCTGATGAATCAGGAATTGGCTGTGCATTTCCTTGAACGGCGCGGTCATAACGTTGTGGTAGTGGAAAATGGGGCAGAAGCTTTGCATAAATTAGAACAGGAAGATTTTGATGTGGTATTAATGGATGTACAAATGCCAATAATGGATGGTTTTACTGCTACAGCAGCTATTCGCGACCCCCAATCATCAGTACGTCGTCACGATATACCTATTATTGCCATGACCGCACATGCAATGAAAAGCGACCGCGAACGCTGCCTGTCTGCCGGCATGGATGGTTATGTGTCCAAACCGTTCACAGCTGCGTCTTTGATAGGCGCACTGGTAGAACTTTTTGGAGAAGAATTGCATGATGGTGAGAAACCAAAGAAGAAACCGCAAAATACTGATGTTTTCGATAGTGCGGCATTGCTGGAACGCATGGAAGGAGATATGGAATTATCAAAGAAAATGGCAATTCGATTCCTTGAGAGTTCACAAGATTTGCTGACGAAAATTGAAAACTCATTAATAAGTAGTGATGCCGAGGGGTGCGCAATAAACGCCCATACCCTGAAAGGTGCCGCCGCCACTATGGGTGGACATCATGCCAAGCAAGCATGCCTGCGATTAGAAATGATAGTAAGGACGGGTGATGTGCAAGCTGGTCGCGATTTGATTGCGATTGTAAAACGTGAAGTAAATGAATTGGAAAACGCGTTGCGAGACTTTTTCGAAATTGAAAAAAAGATTGGATAACTGAATAGTTTTCAGTTTACAGTTTTCAGATTGTAATGCGATTGATTAACAAAAGAGTATTTTTTACAGGCTCTTGCAAAACCAATATTTTCTGTAAGGAACGTCGTCCCCGACGTTCTTCATTGAGAGAGGAATTATCTCTTTTCGGAATGCTGAGGACAGCATTCCCTACAACTTACCATCGGGTTTTGCAAGAGCCTGTTCAAACTCTATTTATTCAAATACTCTTCAATATATTTCACTGACAACGCGCCATCGGCCACAGCAGTAATTATTTGTCGCCACGCACCGCTGCGAACGTCACCGGCGGCGAATAAGCCGGGCATTGTTGTCATTAAATGCTCATTAGTTTTCACAAATCCATCCGTGTCTAAATCTATAATTCCTTGTACGAACTGAGTGTTGGGTGACATGCCAACATAAATGAATACACCATAACATGGTATATCGCGGGTGGTGCCGTCAATAGTGCTTTTTAATCTTATGCCATTAACATGTTTGTCATCACCAAGAATTTCTTCTACAACGCTATTCCATTCAAATGATATCTTTTCATTTGCTTTGGCGCGTTCCTGTAGAATTTTGGCCGCTCGCAACTCATCTCTACGGTGGACTATCTTCACGGATTTGGCGAACTTTGTCAGGTATATAGCCTCTTCAACTGCGCTATCACCACCGCCGATAACCATTACATCGCGTTCTTTATAAAAAGCTCCGTCGCATACCGCGCAATACGATACACCGCCGCCGATATCGCGATAATGCGCTTCGCCTGGTACATTCAGGAATCGAGCCTTTGCGCCGGTGGCAACCAAAGCAGCGCGACCATAAATATCACCGCTGTCAGTCGTTAGCTTAATCATGCCATTTTCTGTCGTTACAGCACTTACATTTATCATTTCCACCTGTGCGCCAAACTTTAAGGCGTGCTGGTGAAACTTCTCTGATAATTCATAGCCACTCACTTCAGCAAAGCCCGGATAATTCTCGATTTCCATAGTATTTTGTACTTGTCCACCAGGAATCATCCTTTCTAATATCAGCGTTTTCATCTCTGCGCGTGCTGCATAAATTGCGGCGGCAAGTCCGGTAGGACCGCCGCCGATTATTACTAAATCATGAATATTTTCAGTCATAGTCGTTCCAATAATTATAGTTGTGTGTTAAGTTTTGCGATTATCGCATCCTTAGGTACTAATCCCATTATCCGGTCAACTTGTTGTCCACCCTTGAAAACAATCATAGTTGGAATAGAACTAACGTTAAATTGCATGGCTAATTGTTGATTTTGATCGACATTCAACTTCACAATCTTCACTTTACCATCCAATGCTATATTAACCGCTTCTAATATTGGGGCTAAGGCACGACAAGGACCACACCACTCTGCCCAAAAATCAACCAGAACTGGTACTGTAGAATTCAAAACCTCAGCACTGAAATTCGCGGTATTTACTTCAGATAAATTTGCCACGTATATTGCCTCCACTAAATTACAGAATCATTTATTCTGTGTGTTGATATTGTTACCTGCTTATCTTGTTATTAAACCATTAGGTAGTTAATTATACTTTATTTATCAGATTTTGATAATAGACTTTATCCGGCAATGCCAGACGAGTAAATACCTGTGCCTTCAGGTTGTTTCAGTATATTCCACATTTTTTAACAGGTTTCGCGTAAATAAAAATCCTGATATTCGAAAACTATTAACTTGCTCTACCTGTTCTTCCTGATAAACCTTTATAATCTCCATCCGGTTCTGGCACTGGCGAAGAGACTCGTAAACGCATTATTTTTTTTCTATAAATAAAAACAGTGATTGCAAATGCCATGACAATTAACGCTATCAATATATTGAAAGTGGTAAATAAAGTAGGATTTGAACCTTGTTCCTCTTTCACCGGGTTAGTTTCAGGCGCGAATTGAATCTGCACAGACTGTTCCCCTGCTTTTACCATCCCTTTTTCTCTGCCTTTTTTCTCAATGCCTTCAGCACTCTTGACTGCTACCAATAATTTATTTTGCTCAGCGACTTCTGCTTGAACTTTTTTATATTTTTCCTGTATTTCTTTATTGCTGTTAAGTGCCCTTCTTGCTCCTGTCACATGAGATATCAAAGTTAACCCCATGCTAACACAAATGAAAAATGTTAAAATCATTAAAATCAACGCTTTTAATGTGAATATTGATTTTTTATCAGTATTTTTTCCAATTATTTTTTCTGCTGCCTTCATTTTCGTTCTCCACGTGCTCCGACGGGCTAAGATTGGCACTTGACGAATTGTATGAAAAGTGTGATAAATATGCAGGATATGAATCCCGTGTCGGTTGCACTGATATATTATATCATTCCGCAGCCAGTATTCAAAGAAGAAATGAGGTTTTTCTATGACAATTAGAAACTTTTTTTTATTGTTTTTGTTAACTATCGCGTTTGCTGCCTTTGCGCAGGAGAAAACTGCGATTGCGCCTGCCGCAATGTCTGTTGATGCCGCTGTCGAATATGCGTTAAAAAACAACCCAACTATTATAAAAGCGCAACAAGATTTGATAACAGCCGAGTTACAATTAAAGACTGCCAATATTGGCAATGACTTTAAAGTTACTGTAAATGGACAAGCCGGAATAAGCAAGACTGACAGTGCAACCGGTATTGGATATGGTGTGGGATTACAAGCGGTAGTAAATCGTCCATTATGGCCAAAATCACAATATAAAGCTCCCATAACCATTGCAGAAGCCGGATTAACAGTAGCAAAAGAATCACTGCGCCGCAGTAAACAACAAATAGCATTTAATGTTCGTCAGGCATATTACCAATTAATATCTACCCGGGAATTAGCCAATGTATCCGACGAAGCATTAAAAATCGCCAATAAACAACTTGATTTGGCCATCGCCGGTATTAAAGCTGGGAACAAGGCGAAAATTGATGAATACCAGTCATCCGCCGCTGTTGCTGATGCCGAAGTAAATAAAATGAAAGCGCAGAACGCCGTTGACCTGGCTGGCGCTGCCCTGGCAAATCAAATGGGAATGCTGCCGGACGCTATCGTTGAATTAGTAAAGCCAGAAGAACCTGCACCAGCACCGGAAACCATAGATCCACTTATTACCGACGCTAAAAAGAACCGGCCGGAAGCTGTGCAATTCACTAACCGAAAAATAATATTGGACTCAAGTATAGAATTGGCTAAATTGAACAAAAAAGTAATTATCAGCGGATTATCCATGATTACTCTACCGCCATTTCTTGGGGTAAAAGTTAAAAATGTCACCCAGGGACCTTACGGACCAGCGTCAATACAACTGGGAGTAGTTGCTTCATTATCAGCATACAACGGTGGGAAATTGAATAATGATATTGCTAACGCAGAAAACCAGCGCGAGATACTGGAAACACAAATTAATCAATTCAACCTCGGAGTCGCTCTGGAAGTACGTTCTGCCTGGCTTAATCTTAAAAATGCCCAGCAACAGAAAATATCTGCGCAAAAACAACTGACTGCCGCCAACGAATCATACCGAATAGCAGAATTGCGCTATGTCAACGGCGAAGGAATCAGCCTGGAAGTAGATCAGGCAAGGCTGTTCCTAACCAGCGCGAAAACATCCATAGTACAAGCAACCCTACAAGCCCAAATCGCAACCGCACAGTTGTTATTAGCCGTTGGCAGCGAGAAATAGATTCAATTACGAATTACGAATTTTTTGTATGAACCACGATTTGGGGGGATTAATGGATTACAGAATTATAAATCCATTAATCGTAAAATCCTATAAATCGTGGTCCAGACAAAAAGATTAAAAAATAGCGATAAGTTTCGTAATCAATTTATTGGATTAGTTATTGTGAATGAGTAAATTAACCAAAATAAACCAACTTATAAATAAAATATGTCATCGGTCTATAACCGCCGATGCTGAAACTTCTGCGTGTCTTGATGATAACCCCGCTATACCGCCAAAGAAGAATAAAAGGGAAATCACATTGTTGCAAAAGCGTTTGCTATGGAGTTTTGCGGTAGTTATATTACTGATTGCAGGTTATTTGTGGTGGCGAATGCCGGCGAAGATGCGGGT
>JBIJDE010000050.1:0-17484 GCA_044344305.1 Armatimonadota bacterium | reverse complement strand
CGTATATTAAAAAACTTGCCGATGCCTGGCACGAACATGGTATTTTTGTTTTATACCACAGCGATGGTAATTGGAAAAAGGTGATACCTGACCTGATAGACTGCAATGTGGATGGCTTTTATTGTCTGGAACCGAATTGCGGTATGGATATTGTTGAGTTGAAAAATAATTGGCCGCAAATGGTATGGTCAGGTGGAGTAGATGGCGTCGACCTGATGGAACGTGGAACACCGGAACAGGTAAAGGCCGAGGTGCATCGCCACATCTGCGATACCCGCGCGCTGGAGACCGGCGGCATGTTCGTTGCGTCATCAAGTGAAATAAATCCGCCCATCCCGCCGGAGAACTTTCGGGCGATGGTGGAGGCGGTGTGGAAGGAGAAAGGTAATGAATAACTTTCCCAATGATTTCCTCTGGGGTGCGGCCACCGCGCCATACCAGATTGAAGGCGCGTGGAACGAGGACGGCAAAGGACCATCGAATTGGGACTGGCGCGCTCACAATACGCCGTATATTAAGGATGGCGCTACCGGTGACGTGGCAATAGACCATTATCATCGTTGGCACGAAGACGTTGGTCTGATGCAACAAATCGGACTCAATGCCTATCGCTTTGGCATAGCCTGGGCACGGGTACAGCCAGATGGCCGCGGCGCATGGAATCAGAAAGGATTGGAGTTTTATGATCGGCTTATAGATTCCCTCTGTGCTGCCGGCATCGCGCCTATGGTGACTCTCTGCCACTACGACATTCCGCAGGCATTGGTGGAACAGGGCGGCTGGGTTAATCGCGACACTACTGAACGTTTTGCTGACTACGCGCACGCCATGGCCACGCGCTATGGCGACCGGGTGGGATGGTGGGCTACTCTCAATGAACCAATTTGCATTGCCGACGGCTTTGTGCCTGCGCCGGATGACCCACACGATATGGCCGCTGTGCAGCATCACTTGCTGTTGGCACACGGACGTGGTGTGCAGGCGATTCATGCGGTAAATTCTTCGTTAAAAGCCGGGTTGGTCACATGTCTGTGGCCTGCGCATTCTATGCTGGGCGAAGGCACATCAGCTGTTACAGCAAAGGCCGGTGAACGTTTGCAATTTGCCGGTACAGATGGCAATACAGAAGGAAACTTTACTCCGGAAGATGCCGCCGAAGCGGCGCGTCAGGCTGATGTGGCAATTAACCGCGCTTTTCTTGACCCTATATTTCTGGGACGCTACCCGCAGGATATTCTTGACGCACAGGTGAAACGACCCATTCATGCCGGTGACATGGCGATTATCGACACTCGTCCTGACTTCATGGGCATCAACTATTATAGTCGGGTGGTGGCAGCGCCAACCCGACGCGAGGATGGCGGTATTGGTTGGCGTTGGGTAGGTCCTGCTGAACGAAACGCGCCGCAGACGACTATGGGTTGGGAAATTTACCCCGAAGGTCTGCGTGAGATAATCATGACCGTACACCGCGACTATGGCGCGCCGGAGATTGTCATAACCGAAAATGGTATCGCCCGGGAAGATCAGGTGGAACCCGACGGTACAATCTGCGATAGCTATCGCATCAAGTATCTTAAATCGCATTTGGAACAAGTTGATATTGCACTAACTGACGGAGCGAAAGTCCGCGGCTACTGTTGTTGGTCGCTTCTCGATAATCTGGAGTGGGACATGGGTTGGGGCCAGCGTTTTGGGTTGATTTATGTAGATTATCAAACGTTGAAGCGGACGGTGAAGGAGAGCGGTTGGTGGTATCGGGATATGATTATAAATACTGTGAATAAAAAGGTGAAGTTATGACACCACGCGATAATTTGATATCCGTTAAGGAGATTTTTTTAATATGAATGATATAAAAATATCAGAAGCAGTGGTGGTGGGGCGCTCCCAGCCACATGAAACGCGTTGGGGATATTTTCAATTCCCCAGTCTTTGCCGGTTACCCGGTGGTGCGTTGATGGCGACGGTTAGCGACGCTGAAGATGCCACCTGCGGTTATGGTCAGCCATTGCGCCGATATGTGTCGAATGATGAAGGAACTTCCTGGCAAGATGCTCCCAAGGCTGCGCCAGGTAATGGACCACATGCCAGTTGCACCGAAGGCTTCGACGGCGAATACCTGATTCTATCTGCGTCGGCGACCTTTGATCTCGCAGCGGCTGGGGTACAACTTCCGGTTCCTGTCGGCAAGGCGTTCTCATATTGTGATTTTAATTTCTACAAGGTAGATGAGTGCCCGACATTAGTACGGAATTATCTTACCCGGTTGCCTGCCTGGCGTTGGACTCCAGCTATGCCTACATGGACTCCGGAACAGATTACCTATGAAGTGAACGGTCATCTTTGCTGGACGGTAGGCGGTGAACAGATGATTTCGCGTACATGGTTTGAACATCCTCCAATCTGTCACAATGGTGAACTATTATATGTTGATTATCGCACCAACTGTCTGCGGGATGACGGCGCCACGCCCGAGGGCTGGTCTTGTTTGCTCATGGCTTCCCGCGACAACGGGCGAAGCTTCCAGCAACGGAGCGTCCTCGCAACCGGCCGTGTTTTTGAACCAATGCTGGCTGAAACTACCGATGGTGAACTCGTCTGTGTAATCCGCGGCACCGATCAGGAGCAACGTCCGATGCTCATCACCCGTTCAGCAGACCACGGCTACTCCTGGGAGTCACCGCGTGAATTGTTCACATTCGGTGTATTCCCGGCGCTGGTGCGCCTGGGCAATGGCGTGATGCTGTTAGCCTTCGGACGGCCCGGCGTGTGGGTGTCGGCTTCGTTCGATGGTGGCAATACATGGGACGACCCAATTCCGGTAATCACCGGTGATGCCGGTGCTATTTATGCCCACACTTGTGGTTATACAAATTTGTTGCCAGTGAGCGACGACACAGCTCTGCTGATATATTCTGATTTCCTACATGTTGGACCAAACAACCAACCGTGTAAGTCGGTTGAGGTTAGGCGGATAACGGTTAGTCGTTAAGAAAGATGTGAATTAAATAGAAACAGGACTTTCGCTTTGAAAGCGAAAGTCCTGTAATGATATGCTTGCTAATTGTTAATAACTTTACTTTTGGGTTCCACCTGCGGAAAGTGCTATCATCCCTATTGCTATTGCAACGATACCTGCCCATTGCATTGGTGCAACTTTTGAGCTGAATATAACACATATGATAATTTGACTGCACAGTAGTGCTCCGCCAGTTGCTATTCCTAATACGATATTTGGATTCATAGTTTTATACATCAGCATAAGTAACCAAATACTGGTAAACCCAAAAAGATTACCACCCAAAAACCCCAAAATCCATCGGGAATCAGATAAACTGCCCCATTTAAAAAAGATTTGAGCAATGACTTGCATTATCCAAAATATTATTAAATAAATAATAATTTGTATACTCATATTTTATTCCTTACAGCTTTAATTAAGAAAAATCACTAATATTTTGTTACTATAATAATTTTACAGTTGTTAACTTTCCGGCAAGAATACAGTTGAAGTTATCAATGTTAAATATCTTACCGGAAAATACGTTTATGTTATTTTGTTTTCTTCTTTTATATTAATCAATCGCGATGGCCTGGAGAATGGCGGGGCACTCGCCACAGGCCCGGCAGCGGACGGTAATGCAGCCGTCGACGGTCGGTGCGACATTATCCATGCGCAGGTCGGCCGCGCGACCGACCACCCCGGCCTGGGTGGCCGGGTCCCAGGCGGTGGCCAGTGCCTGGCCGTTGATCCAGATATCCATAGGTCGTTGGCCAAGCTGCTCCTGCCAAAGTTCGGCGATCAGCAGGTGAACAGAATACAGTCCCGGCGGTAACGGAAGGCGATAGGTGAACTCTTGTCCGGCGCGGGCGGATTGGTAGAGTCCCTGATCCATCAAGGTCGGATTGGCTTGTTCTATACTACGCGTGGTATTCATAGTTTCGTCGTCCATAGTCTGGCCATCGGCGGTCCAGACCTGGCCGCTCCAATCGATCCAGTCGCGGTCGGTTCCGCAGGTAATGCGGCACTGTACCCCGCTCTCGGGCAGCACCTCAATGGCGGAGATGAACGCATCGGTGGTGGTGGACAACGGGTGGCTTGAGCCGTGTAGTTCTACCACTATACGACCGTCGGCATCAGGTACCTGATAACTGAACACCTCATCCCAGGCACGGTCGGCGCCCTGGGCCGCCTGGAGCACGTCAAAGTCGCGCAGGACCCGGCGTCCGTTGATATCCACGTGAAAGACCCGGTCGCCGAGTTGACGGCACAGTGTCTCGGCCCAGTGCAGGCGGACGGTGTAGAGTCCGGTTAGCACCGGAATAGCGTAGCGGAGTGTTGCGCCGACACAGCCCGCTTGCAAAAGCGCCGGGTTCGTTGTGCCTTCTATGGAATTTACGCTGGCGTAAGGCGTACTACCCAGACCGAGACAATCCGCGTCCCAGCGGTTCCCGTCCGCGCCGGTGAAAGCGCTGGCGCGTCCGCAGGCAATGCGTATAACACTCTCCGGGGTGGTAGCTGGCACCTCAAATGGCACCGCGTGGATGGCCGGCATCCAGGCCACCACGTCATCCGTCTGGTTTGTCCCCTGGTCGAGGACAAAGCGCACCACGTCGCCCGCCTTGAGGTTAAGGCGCAAGTCGTGTGGCGTCCCTGATGAGTCCTTTATAGTTTCAACTTCCGACCATCCCGTTGTCGGCCAGGCTTGACGGTCGTTTACCAGGATGCGAACCCGCAGCAACCCGCCTCTCTCCTGGCGATAGCGTTCCTTGACCGGCCGGCCCACAATCCGGTATTCGCCGGACGCCGGAACAGTCCAGAGCCGGGCACAGGCGCCGGAACTGCCGGCCTGTTGCCAGCCGCGCCCGACCCGGGCGCCGTCCGTCGCCTCCCACCAGCCTTCCACGCCGCCCGGCTGGCGGCCGGTGCCGCCATGGTCGCCGGCGGCGCTGAAGGGGCGCGGCACCCAGGCCATGGGCTGCCAGCAGGTTGACTCCATATGCTCCACCGACCAGCCGTCGCGGCCGGCCTCCAGGAAATGCCCGCCCAATGCCCAGGCCACGAACGGTTCATCCGGCAAGCGAGTGGCAACCGTCCAGCCTGACGTGCGATCATCCATATCCACCGTGCGCACCGCGTACTGGGCATCTGCATCGGCGCCCGGTACGTGGTCGAAGAAGTGGCAGCCTTGAGCAGCGGTCCCGATCACATCGCCGCCACGCCGGACTTCATAGCGGTGCGTGCCGTGTGGATCTGTAGCCGGCGACCAATAGATACCCACACCACCATGACCGATGTTAGTCTCGCGACGGACCAGCACCCGGCCCGGCGCCTGCGGTGCCGGCCGGTTCTGGCCACTCCCGGGCCGGTCGGCGCACCCGAGGAAGACGATCTCGCCCGGCCAGGTGGACTGCGTTGAAAAGACAATGCCGTTCTCCATCAGATCACGCCCGCTGCGCGGCGCCACGGGCTTGGGTTCCTCGCCCCAATTGACCATAAAAGGCGTCGCGTCCGGACGGCTCAGGTAGCCGATCTCGTAGAGGTGGTCAGCGAGCAATCCGGTTGGTCGCACCATCTGATAGGATCTGGGCTGTTGCTTGAGAATGAGACAAGCCCGGCGCTTGTCGTGGCTGGTGCGCTGGACATAGTTCCATTCCGCATCCCCTTCAACTGCGGGATGATGCTGGTGCGACCAGCGCCCAGCCAGGCCGACGGCGAGGAAGTAGCGATAGAGCAGCGCAATCCGGCGCATGCGGTCGTGCCCCTCGATGCCGGGATCGGTATCCCAGGCCGGGGTCATGGCCAGCACCTGATTGGCCGAACAGGGATCCACCAGGCCGCGGGAGTACCAGGAGGGCATGAGATCGTGCCACTTGTCCGGCACTTCGAAATAGGAGAGATACCAATTGCTCACCTCGCGCAGGCCAGGGTCAGCGAGCATGTGCGTGTCGCCCAGCCGCTGAATGCCGAAGGTATGCGCATAGTTGCTGCCGCCATCACAGGAGTGGAAGCTTCCGTGGCGATAGCGTTCCCGCCAGGAGGAGATCTGGGCGCGGAACTCCGCGTCGCGGCGATGATCGAAATCACCCTCGCCATCAGTGCGCCACTGGAAATCACCCCAGGCCGCGCGTTTGGCATCCATGATGCCCGCCGCCGGTTGCCCGCAGAACCAGAGTAGCCAGGTTATGTCCATCTTGGCCAGGTAGCGCCGGGTCAGACGGAAGTCCGGCCCTTCGCGGGTGGGACCCCAGATGTCGATCCCCTCAGACCAGCCGGCATCATCCCAGAGCATGCCGAACCCCAGGCTGCGCGCCCGCTCGGCTGTCGTGAGGTCGAGATCCGCCAGGCGTCCGGCCCAGTTCTCCTGCAGGTTGTGCACGTCCATGTACCAGGGGGTGGTCAGGAGTGAACGCGCGAAATAGCGCTGTCCGACCAGATCCCACTGCCAGGCATACTGCCAGTCGTAGATCGTTTCCATCATGGCATCGAGACCGCCGGTAAAGGGACAGAATGTGACTACCGGCAGGGCCAGGCTTTCGCCGGGGGCAATTGTCCTGTCTCCTATGGTTAACGTATCACGAGGAACGCTGAGAAATTCATATTTCCCTCCGCTGGCGTGGAGGTACTGGTCGATGAGCGGACTGATAGAAATCCGTGCCGGTCCCGTCCCCGTCCGGTGCGCCTCCATCCGCCAGTCGCCCAGATAATCCAGCCACACCGCCAGACCGGAACACGTGTCCTCGGAAATCTGATAACAGAGCCAGGGGACATAGTCGTTGCTCTTGCGGCCTTCGATCGTTCGGGTCTGGTCGGGCGCGAGCTCGCTTGTCAGGCACCGCGCCGGTCCCGGCAGATCCTTGCTGTTGTTATCCGGGGCAATTATCCACTTTAATTTCGGCGTTTGACTGCCGGTTGTCAGGCTTATCCCGCCGCAATCGACACGCCCCAGCGCCAGAGGCGCGGCGCCGGTGTTCTCCACCGCGGTGGCGAGTTGAATCACTGGCGAACCAGGGAAGACGATCAGCCGTTGGTGAAGGGTCAGGGATTCGGTGGCTGTGGACAGCAGGAGGCATAGCGCCTGACGGCCGCCGACGATCGATGTTTCGGCCACGGCGGTCGTTTTGATCTCGCCGCCCGGAATCAGGTCGCAGAGCGGATGCGGCGCGCCCACCAGTTCAGGCCCTTCGGCGGTCTGCCACCCGACGATCCCCGGGCCACGCGGCGTGGCGGCCAGGGTCAACCGGTATCGGTCGCTACTGATCTCCCACGGTCCCTCGACGGGGCCGCGGAGGGTCATGCCATTTATCTCTAACTCTATAGAGGAAGATACAGGTTGAACATTAAATGATTGCTCATTCATAATTTAAACACCTTATAATACATAATTGACTTCTGGTAATTTGACTTAAAAAATCTTATACTTCTCATATACAGTCGTCAACGCATTTTTTGGCTGTTTTATAAGCATATTTTGGCTTTATATCACAATTTGACATTATTGTAAGTTTTACTTGTAAATTAAAGTTGTGGTAAATATATTTGATTCTATAAAAATACTAACTGAAGACAGGCAGTAGAAAAGTTGTGTTGTAAAATGTAAAGGTATAAAACCTATATAGAAATTTTATTTTTATTACGATATTCTACAGGTGTGCATCCTTCGAGCTTTTTAAAAGTGCGGTTAAATTGGCTTAAACTGCTGAAACCACAGGATAAAGCGATTTCTGTAATATTACGATTAGAGCTTATCAACTTTTGTTTTACATTTTGTAATCGCATTTGCTGCATATATTCAATAAACGTACAACCAGTCTGTTTGCGAAAAAGTCTGCTAAGATATGCTGGAGTACAACAGGCAGCATTAGCCACATCATCCTGATTTATAGTTTCGCAAATATGCTGCTCAATATAATATTTTGCCAGCATTACTCTATCATAACCTTGAATTGCCGTTAATTCCAAAATCTGTTTAGTTGAATTGTATAGATGTTCAGCGAAAAAAATCATCATTTTTAATGCGGCTTTCACTTTTTCTTCATCAAGATATGGCGCCTGAAAATATGCAATACGAGTATCGTCGATTGATAATTTTAAATCAATATTGTGTTGAAGAAACTCCGCTAACCCGTCTTCACTGGGTGGTGATGACAACAATTGACCGGTAGATATCACCGATATGGCTTTTTTATCATGGATTATAGGTAAAGCAAAGTCATATAAGCCGGCATGGCATTTATATCGCACCGGTTGTAATGTATCTGCGGCCTGTTTAATCCAGTGTTGTCCGCATTTTTTACAGGCATCCATACCTTTAGAGTGCTTGCGTATAATATTACAGAGTGGGCTTTCATCACATGAACCTGTTAACAAAACAGACTTTTGCCAATTTCCATCAACAGGATAAAGCGCAACTGCCATACCGGTTAATTCATGAACAATTCCCGCAAATTCTACAAGAACTGTAGATTCTGCCAGAATATCATAAGTAATAGTCGTTGATTTATCCATGCCATATTCTATAATTTTATTATCAATAAAACAAATTACAGGACTTTCGCTTATTAATCTGTATGGAGGCAATTGCAAAACCTGCCTGAATTGTAGGGAATGCCGGGGACGGCATTCCCTACAGAAAAAATAGTAATAATTGGGTTTTGCAAAAGCCTGTATGATTTAATTATTAAGACATGGTTATCACTTTAAGTTACTAAGCATGTCGAAGAGACCTTAAGCGAAAGTTCTGTTATTAAATTTAGCTTAGCTGTATTAAATTTAAATACTAACAGGATTTTTTATGCATTGTTCATTTTAATACGTTTAACTTGAATTGTAAATTTATAACTCAAATATTGTTGACTGATCAAATTTTATTCATTATAATGAACATCATAATCAGGGAGGTATTGATGAGCTTATGAAAAATTGTAATTATATTGCAGATTTAACAGTCATTTTAAATAATGGTAGGTGTTTATTTCACTCTATGAATCCCGTAAATACGTGAAAATGTTATTGATGTATAAGCGGAATAGTGTGACGCTTTGGTTATCGGGAATTTTATTTAGTTAGTTGCTGACCGCATGGAGATATCATCTTCACCTGATGATGGCAGGACTATTTCAGATAATAAATTGATAATTTTGGTTTCATAAATAATCAGAGAATAATAAATCAGGATTGTATTAATAACCAGAAAAAGGCAATTATAATGTAAATATGCACAAGTGGCATATGATTTTGCTAAAATAAGATTAAGGAGACATTTTATGACATCAGAAACAAATAATATCCCCGGTGTTGGCATTATCGGGGATATTAGTATGGAAAATAGAAATTCAAAATCTGTGGTACGGCCACGATTTGTAATCGAAGGGCATGAAGATGAAGTTTATCATGAATTACGTATTGGTTCGCGTGCCACAGAACCGGAATATTGTGCTTTTCTTGATAAGTCCTGGACTTTTAATCGGGGAATGCGCTGGTTAAATGGTCCATTAAAAACATTGCTTTGTTATGAAACCGGTGGTTCCGCAATACTAACCGGCGAAGACCGGATTGCAGATTGGTTCAGTGATGCTGCGAATTGTATAAACCATATCGGTAATTCGTTGTATTTCAGCAAAAAGTCCGCCCGGCAACGGGAAGCGGTGGTATTACCGAGTCTGCAATTTAATTTAAATCAACATCCGGAATTATCTGTTACCGTCAGCGAGTCATCAGCACCATGGCAGGTTTGCGTGCTGATAAAAGGCCGCAGCGGACAACCATTAATAGCGAGTGAATGGCAGGAAGAACCGGGGACAGTCAAACTTTGTATAGCTGAGGCTTTGAAAAATAAAGGATATTCTATAAATTTCCCGGAGTTGCATATTGCGATAGGAATGTGGACTGATGAACCGGATACAACGGCAGCAATGGTATTTAGTGCAGTATTTCCCGGGCAACCGGCAATAATTCCTTCACTTCCGGTTGTACGTTCAATTGGATTACCGGTGCCTGTTTCCGCATTAATAGTATCTTCTGACGGGAAATTATTATGTAATGGTGATGTGAAGGTGACTGCTGATGTTAATAATATTTCTGTACCATTACAATGTATTGACAGTATATGGTATACAGATATTGCTGATTTGCCGGTTGGCGAGTATGCCGTTAAATTACAGGCAACCGGAACTGTAAATACGGAATCTATACTGACAATACGAATAACAGATGGAAATTTCTTAAAATATGATGCTAAGCATAAAAGTATCACCCGAAATGAGAAAGTCATTGGTCCTCTTTCAGGTTCATATCAGGGAATGGTATTTGCCCGCGATATCGGTACTCCAGAAGAAGCATTGGTTCAGGGACAGCAGGCATGGAATGAATGGCATCAGGAAATGCCGGAAGCGGAGCATTGGCATTATTGGGAGTCACTGACAGAAGCGGAATTTGAAGAAAGATTTTCTTATTTAGAGAGTTGTGGGTGGGATATCCTGCATCTTTGCCAGGGGTGGGGGTTATGGGAAAAACTTGATGCCGGCGGGCATATTGCCCCACACGGCGCGGAACAACTTGCCTTATTGCTGCGGGTAGCAGCACGTCACGGTCTGGCACTATTGCAGGCGTTATCGCATTACCCATACGGCAGCAAGCATACTCCGGTACTGCGCCAATACCTTGAAGCCGGATATCAGGACAGTTATTGGGTTCATCCTGATACTGAGTCAGCTTTCAAAGAGATGTTTCATAATTATCTGCGGGAATTCGCAACGATGTTTCATGCTGAAACGGCTATATTTGCCATGTCTACCTCTGGCGAAGGAGATATTGCGGCAGGACCGGAAAGGGTGAATGATACCTATCGCTTCATGCGGCAGGAAATGCCTGACCATCTTTTTGTTGCTGAACCAATCTGGAAATTATTTGATTTACCGGATACGCATCGCCAACAGTGGAAGGTGACAGGATGGTCAGAAAGTTTCGCGGAAGGATGCCGGACAGATGTTGCCTGGGAACCACAGTTGGCAGGAAGCCGTATGTATTGGATTGGAGAAAACTTGTATCCTGAAATAGATTTCGGCGTTGAGTTTAAGTTTCTGCAAATGGGTGATTATTTTATGGGTGAAGGGAGTTGGCCGTGTCCGCACCTGTATACCAGTTTTATAGGGTATGAAGATAGTTGGGCCGGTACAGAACGTTATCGACGCCGGGTGCGGGATAGTATATATCTCGGTTTTATTCATCGTAACCCGATGATGCTTACCTGGGAAGAACAATACACCGAGGATGAGCGAATTATATTGCGGAAAACAAGAGAACTGATTGACTGGGCTCAACCGTTTAAGAACGCTCCGGTGGCGATTCGGGTTGATTCTCCAAATGTGGGAGGAGGTCAGTGGGGTATGGATGGCCGAAAAATAGTTGGACAATATGAAGAATTGCTTTCCGCTATGCCTTTGATGTCCAGTTATCTGTTGCCGGATGAAATTGCTCCGGAAGGCGTTACAGTTGTTGATGCCCGCCATGATTTCGCGCCAGTCGTTCTTTCTGAAGAAATGTTGGCATCTTTGCCATTGCAAATATCCAACGGTTACCGTGCCAGTTATTTATGGTCGGATGACCGATGCACATTGCTGGCGTATCTGTATATCAGCACAAACCATGAAAAGTTAGAAGGACGTCCTGACCTTTCCGGTAATTGGCATCGTATGCCTGAACCGATAAATTGTAAACTTTCAATTAAAAACCTTCCGGAAAAAGAACTTTTTTGCCGGATATTCTCGCTTGATAAGAAATGCTGCATACAACAGTCATCTGTATACGGTATGATATCAGTCGAACTTGGTGTGTCGGCAGATGATTATTTGATAGTGGTAACACCACAAAAAGGAAATCATGAATAAGTTTGATAAATTAACCCGTCCATGGGAAATATGGCTGGTCCACCATACTCATGTGGATATCGGATATACCGAACCACAGGACATTATTTTGCGTAAACATGCGGAGTTTATTGCGCAGGTGCTTGATTTTTGTACTGCAACCGATGCGTTACCGGCAGGAGAAAGATTTTGCTGGACTTGCGAAGTTGCCTGGACGATAAAGGCTTTTCTTGCCCGTTATCCGGAAAGGAGTGAAGAGTTCTTTCGCCGGGTTCGGGAAGGCCGGATAGAAGTTACCGCGTTGTATCTGCAACTGACTGATTTATTCACGCAGGAATTGGTGGAAGATACTACTGATTATGCCTTTGATTTAGCGCGACAGTATGATTTTAATATTGTTACTGCCATGAATGATGATGTGAATGGTTGGGCATGGGGTTTACCGGATTTATTATCACGTCGCTGTGTGCGATATATGGATACCGCAATTAATGAAACTCGTGCTCTGGGCGTGCGGCCACGTCCAGCTATATTCAAATGGACCGGACCGGAAAGTGGCAGTGTATCGCTCTGGCACTCTAATGGTTACCTTACCGGCAACGGACTTGCTTTTGACCAACAAGGAGCAGATGAACGGGTTATAAATTTTCTGGCAGGATTGGAAGAAAGCGGTTATCCACATAATGTAATTGAGGTTCGCATACATGGAGAAAACCATGATAATGCCCCTCCCGGTTTGTGGATTTCGGATACAATACATCGCTGGAATGCTGAACATCAATCCGGGCCTAAACTGCGCATGGTTACCCCGCGGGAATGGTTTGAAGAAGTTGATAAAAATTGGTCATCTCCTATAATTGAGCATTGCGCCGGATGGCCGGACTGGTGGGCGGATGGCAATGGCACCGCCGCGTATGAGTCTTTGCTGGTACGTAAGGCACAGGCAGATTTGACGGTATTGAAATCGTTGTCCGAGGCCACTGGGGTAGTGCCGATGGCTGACAGGGTTAATCGCGCCCGCGAGGCGGCGGCATTTTTTTGCGAACATACCTGGGGAGCATGGTGCAGTACTGACGACCCGGAAAGCCTGACCAGCAGATCACAATGGAATATTAAATCAGGTTTTGCATACACCGCCGCCGTTGAAGCAGGAAGCTTGCTAAAGGATACTCTGGATGCTGCAGTGAAAAACAATGAGACAACATCACCGGCAATAATGGTATTCAACCCATCTGATGAAACACGTTCTGATATTGTTGAGATACTTATAGCCGATGATGATATCGGACTTAATACAGCACCATGGGTTCCGGGACCTATCCGCAGTGAAGATGGACCGGCGTTTCATTTGATTGATGCAGATAATGGCAATGCCGTAGCAATTTCTCGTCAGCCAACTATTGCGGATTCCGCGCGCAGACCAGCGCAAATGATAAAATTCTTGGCAGCAAATGTGCCAACAAAAGGATTTAAACGGTACGAAGTTAAGGCAGGAGATATTACTTGCAAATCAACCTGTTCATTTGACGGTAAAAATTTCGTTAATACAAATTATGAGATTGAATTATCGGCAGACAGCACCGGAATAGCATCAATTCGTGACCGGAAAACCGGGAATAAATTAATACAAACTGACGCGGAGTTTAATTTTGGCGATGTGATTTATGAAATGATACCAGGACCATTCGGACGCGAAAAGTTGTGTGGTTGGGACGGTATCAAACGCGATTGTAATTTTGAAAGAAAAAAAATTAAATTTAATAAAGCAGAATTAATTAAATTGCCATATGGAATGAAATTACAGTTTGAAGCGATTAATATGCCGGGGAGTCTGCAGTCACTAACGCTTGGTATTATTATTTATGATAATTTGCCACGAATTGATTTACAATATAAGGTGAATAAAAATTCAAATCCGGAAGCAGAAGCGTTGTATGTTGCTTTCCCTCTGGCTGGTGGAGAAAATAGTGAAACATGGTTGGATCTCCCCGGCGCATCAATGCGTCCGGGAATAGACCAGGTACCCGGCACCGCCACTGATTGGCATAGTATTCAGCATTACTTTGCTGTATCAGGCAATAAACAAACAGTCGTCATCGCCTCTCCTGATATCCCGTTAGTGCAGGTAAATGGTATAAATACCGGCAAATGGCAACAAACATTGCCACCCGGCAACGGCGTGGTAATGTCATGGGTAATGAACAACTACTGGTTCACCAACTTCCCTGCCGCGCAAGGCGGTAGTTTTTTATGGAATTACAGCATAATATCATTCCCGGGATTTTTTAATAAGAGAGAAACAGATTCATTTGCCCGCGGTATACGCCAACCACTGGCAGCGACGTTATTAAAATGATGAATAATATTCACTTTTAATTCAGAGAGGTGCCAGTTGGCTTTAAAATAATCTGCGGTCATTTCAGATGAGATGGTGATATATGTATACCAGACTTATAAATATTTTAGATGTAAGTTTATGGTATTAATAGAAAAACCGTCAGAGTAAACTCTGACGGTTTAAAACTGGTAGTTCGTAATAGTTCACATTTAGTAGATTTATTGTTTTTACATTAATTAATAGCCAGTTAGCAATCAAATTCGAACAATAATGTCAGAAATTTTAAATTGCATAATTTATAAAGGTCATTTCTACAGCCTCAGTGACCTTATCTGAAAACTAAAAACCGAAAACTTAGCACCTTACCCAATTTACTTAGGTCAAGATTTACAATCTTCTTAATCCAGTTAAACGATATTAAAGAGATATTTCCAATCAATAGTTTCATTTCTCCACTTTTCTATTGACACACACATTGCATATTTTGTGAACAAGATTTCAATTTTGCCCCATTTTAGGAATTGAATTTTGCCCACTCAGTGTATAGGGTTATATTTTCTTATCTTAATTTTTATGCAGAAATTTATATTATAAAAAAGTGATGAATAAAAGAGCTAATTTGCAATTAGCTCTTTTATATAAACAATTAATGATTACCTGCTAAAATCATTGAAATGTTATGATACATTTCACTATTACGGTTTTAGTGGGGTTTATTATTGAAATATCAGATCACCCCAATTTGCCGGATGAATTACTAATTCCCAAACAATGTCGTCAACGACATTTGTAAATTGATCACTCCAACTGGTTCGTAAACGAGTGCGTTGACCAGAAGTATCACCATGGGTAGCGCCAAAATCACCCCGAAGGGCCAAGCCTTTCAATGGTTGTATTTCAAGCGCGCTTAACGGAATTGCGGCTTCAATAATATAACCTTTTCCCGGATTGACTTTAACATTTATTTTAGCATCCTGTATTACTAATACCGATTCCATTAAATATGCCTTTACCGTACCTGATGTAAAAGTGCGGGGATGCTTGTTTTGTGCAAATTTGCGATATACAACCGCTGTTGGCTGTCCCTTTAGATTGCCGATAGAAATACGCATGTCACCCAAAACCGCGTCAGTTCGTTTTTTGTCTGCCATGGTATTCGTTCCCAGTTGGAAATCCACAGTATCGCCGCACTGATACATCTCAGCAGCATCCGAAGCACCATTTAGCCACGGAGTCTGGTCAGCAACCTGCCAGCCTATATACAAGTTTTGGGTATCCCAGGTCGCTGTAGAGCGAATATTTGCGCTTTCTGATTTCTTATAAGAAATTATTTGCGCGCCGGCAAAATCAGCATCCAGATTGCCGGTAAGTTTAGGCGTTAACTGCTTAATAGTTGTAGAACGTCCGGATGCCGATTGCTGCTGCATTTCAGTTCTGAATTTTATGGCATTGGCTATTTCATTATTAGTAACAACAGGTAAAGTTCCTTTGCCAATTTTCTTAATTTTATCTAATCCGGTTACCTCCAGGTTCCAATATCCTGTTTTACCGGCCTGAACATAAACTTTACCATCGATACCCTTTGTCACACAGCCGCCAAAATCCTCACCGCCCATACCCGATGGACAATCATCCATAATTGCTCCCGGTACAGCAGCTTCCGGCCATTTATGTAAGGCAAAATCTCCCTGGAAAAGCCGTGAAAGATAATACCCGTCACGGGTTATTAAATGCCACTCACCGCAATTAGTCGCGTACACCCAAACATTGCCTATGGGTTCTGGCAAGGTAATAGTGCCTAAAGATTCAAACGACCCACGCAACATACCCGGTTGTGGTACACCCGGACCGCGCATTGCGCCACCGACATTAGTATAATCATTGGGATAACGCCATCGCACAGCACCGGTTGCCTGATCGTAACATACCAGGTTACCCGGCGAGTCGGGCAGGAAACCATCGTGATCGCCGATATGCTGAACAAAATATTTACCGTCACCACTGCCAATTCCGGATACATGCTTTTCCCCCGGGACTGGTAATATTTCCGGTTGAGCAAAATCGTAACGGGGTGCACCGCAAGCAGTAAAGCCTTTCATACTAAATCGTGCTATTTTCCCATTATATGTGCTGGAACCAAAACCACCGGGATAAAGCGACATATCAGGTGTTAAGCGCAAATACCATGCACATGGAAGCACCCACCCCTGTGTAGCAGTTAATTCATCCGGTTGAGACTTTTCATCGCCATTTATATCTGCCCAATATGTAGTAACCTGCTTTTTATCAATTGTATCATTAGTTAAAGTGGCTCGCAGAATATAATCAGCTTCTCCACGACGCTCGAATATCGACATTTTTCCCGCGGCGCGCTTTGGACCTGTAACCAAATAGACGCGGTTATTTGATCCTATAACATATTGAGCTACTCCGCTTGCATCCCGCGTTACAACCGCTGTGCATTTTGCGTGTCCGGTTTTCGGGTCTATTTGCCATTCGCATCCCTGACCAAACATCACATCAGGATCCTGTGGGTTTATGGCTCCGCCAAGAGCGCCATATACACTCGGTCCGAATAATTCTTGTGTAAATTTTCCATCTTTTGCCTGCCAGACACTGAATCGTTTGGGAACTCCATCATTTTCAGTAACCCACAATTGTCCTTTCGCATCTACTGCCAAATCACTTATAAAACGTAGTCCCAGCGGATCCCATTTTCCTAATAAAGGCCGACCTCCTTTTCGTCCAATGGTCTGTATCATCGTACCATTGGATGAAAAACATTTTACGACATTCTCCGGTTCCCCCTCACCTACATAAATCATTCCCTGCTGATCTACTGTTAGGGCGGTAGGATTCGTCAAGCCATTGATTACTGGCTTTGAATTACCATTAACATCAATAAGTAAAACTGATTTTTCGGACAAAACATAAACACTTTCATTATCCACTGCTTTAATTGCAATCGGTGCTGGTACTTTAATTTTGCGTAATAAGATGCCGGTATTTCCATCGAGTACCGTCACGAGATTTGACTTAGTCACAGCCAGATAAACCTTACCGTTTCGCGCACTCGCAGCATCGGCGCGGTCAGCACCTATAATATCAGTTAAAGGTAAACCAGCAGATTCGCTGCCTTGCCAGGGTTTATATTGCCCCGTTTTTGCATCAATTCTAAATAGACCACGTAAAGCACCATATGTGGTGCAACCATATAGAATACCATCGCTGATAGCCAGAGGAAATGCCTGGTCCACACCCATTGGTGCACGCCA
>JBIJDE010000334.1:0-5673 GCA_044344305.1 Armatimonadota bacterium | reverse complement strand
ATTGCACACTGGCGAACATGTTTCAAGAAATTACGCGTTTCTTCTGGATTTTTATAATTTACACACAAAAGCAATATGTCAGGTGTATCGTTCATTACTTATTTAATCTTTCCGGTATTAAGTCGTGGCTAACCAGATCTTCTAATGTTTCACGTCTCACAATGATATCTGCTTTACCGTCATTAACTAACACAACAGCAGGTTTCGTAAAACGATTATAGTTTGATGACATTGTATAGTTATATGCACCTGTAGTCTGTACAGCTAAGATATCACCAGGTTCAACATCAGGTAATGGCAATTCAAATATAAGGTTATCGCATTCACAATGTTTACCCGCTAATCGTACTGTTTGATTAATTTCGGTACCCATCTTATTTGCAACCATGGCTTCATATTTTGCTTCATATAATGATGGGCGAGGATTGTCACTCATACCACCATCTACACTTACATATCTACGAATGCCCGGTACATCTTTAATAGTTCCAATGGTATAAAGTGTAGTTCCTGCTTCACCAACGATTGAACGACCAGGCTCTTGCAATAATTTTGGAGCTTTTAAGTTATATTTAGTTAGTTCGTCTTGAATACCTGTAATAACAGCTTCGGCATATGCGTCTGCTGAAGGTGGGGTATCGTCACTTTTATATCGAACTCCAACACCACCCCCTAAATCAAGCTCTGCAATTTCTAATCCTAAATCATCACGGAGTTGTGCAGCAAAGCGAATCATCATGCGTGAAGCCATTTCAAACGAATCGAGTCCCATGATATTGCTACCAATATGACAATGTAGACCTATAAAGTTAAGGTTTGGTAATTTTAATGCTTTAGCAATCCCACGAAATGCACAACCGGTACTAATACCTAAACCAAATTTTGTGTCAATTTGACCAGTTGAAATATATGAATGTGTCTCTGGTTTGATACCAGGAGATACTCGCAATAATACATCTTGAACTCGATTATATTTGCCAGCAATCTCGTTCAACAAATCCATCTCATTTTCATTATCTAAAACAATTCTACCAACACCACTTTTAACAGCTAATTCTAATTCCCAAACAGTTTTATTGTTACCGTGTAAATACACTTTTTCTAAAGGAAATCCTGCATGAATAGCTGTAAATAATTCGCCGCCAGAAGATAAATCCAATCCCATTCCTTCTTCGTCCATAATTCGGCAAATTGCTGTTGTAATAAACGATTTTGCAGCAAAAAGCATTAGTGAGTTAGGATACCTGCTTTCGTAAGCATTACGTAAGTCACGACATTTCATACGAATGGTACTCTCATCCATTATGTATAATGGTGTACCAAATTCTCGTGCTAAATCAGTAGTATCACAACCACCGATTTCTAAATGCCCTTTTGCATTTATTTTTTGAGTACCTAAAAACATTAACGAAGTCTCCTTTAAATAAAAAAGCCGCAGGTGGCAACCCAGCTGCGGGTACGCAGATATTACGCGTGTAGTGAATCCACCACCCGGTTTATATCTGGCGCTTAGTTTTAATTTTAGTTAAAAGTAAATCAAACATAACTCTTACAAGATGATTATACGTTTTAATACAAATTCACGTCAATATTAATTTCTGTTAGAATCTGTTTTGTACTGTAATCTCCCAGATTCTATATATCAATATCATCAGTAATATTGATATAAATACAATCAATATTATTACTGAAGCTTTTCTTGGCTTATTTTTTTTATGTCGAGAAACTGTTATGTTTTTACATTTTAAACAAACAAAACAATCGTCAGATAGGGATTCACCACAATAAGGACATTGCTTTGGGTGTATTAAATCAGGGTCAGACATATTAACCCTGTTTTTTTTCTACGAAATTAGCGATAGACTCAACATCCTGAAACAACGAAAGTCTAAACTCATCTTCTTCAAACGTAATGCCATAAACATCTTCCAAACCAACAACTAATTCAAATAATGCGACAGAATCAATACCTAATGATTCTAACAGTGGAGCATTATCAGAGATGTCTTCCGGTTTAACCCTTAAAAATAATCTTTCAACAAGTAGTTCTTTGATTTCAATTTTCATAGCAGATGATGCCATAATGCAACCTCTTTTTATTTGAGATAATAACTAAGATTAATTTTATCCATTTTAGTTGTGATATCCTGCATAATATTGAAAGGTTTTATAAAAAAACTGTAGAAAATCACATTAAATATATTGGAGGGGAATTATGAACAATATTAAAGCCGCAGTAATAGGTATTCATGGGATAGGTCGATTGCATGGGAAAACGATGATTGATACGGGAAAGATTGATCTGGTAGCGATTTGTGATGTTAATCCTGTAATGAAAAAAGTTGCAGATGAAGAGTTTGCCGGCGTTAACTTTTACGAATCTTTGGATGAAATGTTGGAAGCTGAGAAAATTGATGTCGCTATAGTTGTTACTCCACATAATTTGCATGCTCCTATCGCAATTAAGTTATTAAATGCGGGTGTAAATGTAGTAATGGAAAAACCGATGACTACTAAATATGAGGATGCATTAGAAGTAATAGATGCAGCAAAAAATGCTGGTAAATTTGCTACGGTATTCCATAACCGCCGGCTTGATGCCTGGTATCTTGCTGCTAAATCAGCTATTACTGATGGTTTATTGGGTGATTTGATTGAATTAAACATCGGTATTAATCAATATTGCAGTCCAAAATCATGGCGAGGCTATAAAGAAAGCTGTGGAGGAGTTGCTTTTGATTGGGGAGTACATTTAGTTGATTATGCAGTGATGCTATCTAATAGTAAAATAAAAGCAGTCAGTGGATTTATTTACAACAGTTCTGATAAAGACCCTGCCATAAATGAAGACCATGCATCTGTCAGAATATATTTTGAGAATGGTTCTATTGCAAATTGTACTGTATCTGGAGTATCCAAGGTTAATCCTGATAGATTTCATATTATAGGCACAAAGGGTACTTTAATAGATTCATGGCAATGGGAAGATGGAATAGCGAAAGTTTATTCAAATTTATCAACAGGTGAGGAAGCTATTACGGAAATTAAATATGGCAAGACTCAGTGGAGTAAATTTTACGATAACTTAATTGATCATATTATAAATGGTGCTGAATTATTAGTTACTGCTGAAAGTGCGGCACAAAATATTAATATACTTAAAACTGCAGAAAAATCATCTATTCAAGGTGGTATCCCGCTGCCATTGTTTTAATTGATATTTACTGTGATTTACGCATGTAATTTACCGCTATTGGCAAACTCTGCGTGGAATGCTATAATTTTGCTGATAAAGATTGGGAGGAAAAGTATAGTGCCCCTAACGAAAGAACGAAAGCAGGAAATCTTTGCGGGTCATCAGACTCACGAAGGTGATACTGGTTCACCTGAAGTACAGATTGCTTTATTGTCAGCTCGTATCAGTCATTTGACTGAGCATTTTAAAGTTCACAAAAAAGACCATCATTCCCGCCGCGGGCTATTAATGCTCGTTGGTCAGCGTCGACGTCTGCTAAATTACTTAATGAAAACAGATATTAACCGTTATCGCGCAATCGTAGCGAAACTCGGTCTGCGGCGCTAATCGGGATAATCCGGCACACGCGGACACTCTTCAGGGGCATGGGTTACCATGTCCCTATTGTGGTATCAGCTCCATATTTTCCTCCCCTATTTAATATGATCCCAACCTTTGTAAGGAGAGATAGATGATTACAGTAGAACGCACCCTCAATGGAAAACAGTTCAGTATTGAAACTGGTAGGGTAGCAAAACAAGCAGATGGCTCTGTATTAGTTCGATATGACAATACAGTTATTTTAGCCGCTGCTACTATGTCAAATGAGCCTAAGGCAGGAGTTGATTTCTTCCCGCTCACAGTTGACTTTGAAGAGAGAATGTATGCTGCAGGGAAAATTCCTGGTGGATACATCAAAAGGGAAGGCCGCCCAAGCGAACGCGCTATTCTCAGCGCACGTATGACAGATCGACCAATCCGTCCTTGTTTCCCAAAAACATTTCGAAATGATGTTCAAATTATTATTACTGTTTTAGCATCAGATCAAGAAAATCAACCTGACGTACTCGGAATTATTGGAGCATCAGCTGCATTATCAATAAGCCGTATACCATTCCAGGGTCCAGTAGGCGCTGTAAGAGTTGGACGTATTAACGGCGAATTTATAATGAATCCTACGTATCAGCAAGTTACTGAAGGTGATCTTGATTTATTAGTTGCTGGTACCCGCGAAGGCATTATAATGATGGAAGCCGGTGCTAATGAAATCCCAGAAGATCTCATGATCGAAGCGATTGCTTTCGGTGAAAAGGGTATCTTGGAAATGATTGAAATTCAGGAAGAATTAGCAGCGAAGGTAAACCCTGAAAAGTTTATTGTAATTGAACCTGTAATTGACCCTGAATTATATAAAAGTGTAAAAGATTATTCTTCTAAAATTAAAGAAACATTGAGTAATCCGAACAAACAAGGTCGCGAAAGTGCCACGTTTGACATGATTAAAGAGATTGAGAAAGAATTAAAAGAGAAATTCCCGGAATCAGTGGGAATTAAAGATTTAATTGAAAAAGAAATTAAACATACTCTTCGTGCTGTTATTTTAGATGATAATCGTCGTCCTGATGGCCGTAAAGATGATGAAATTAGAAATATTACTTGTGAAGTTGATATTCTTCCTGTTGTTCATGGTAGTGCATTATTTACCCGTGGTCAGACACAAGCATTAACTGTTCTTACATTAGGTGGTATCGGTGAAGCACAAGACATTGATACTATTAATCCTGAAGATGTTAAGCGTTATATGCATTACTATAACTTCCCACCTTATTCAGTTGGTGAAGTTCGCATGATGCGGAGTGCCGGTCGTCGTGAAGTTGGACATGGTGCATTAGCAGAACGTGCATTAGTTCCTGTATTGCCTTCAATTGATGAGTTCCCTTATACCATTCGTATTGTTTCTGAAGTATTAGAGTCTAATGGTTCATCATCAATGGCATCAGCATGTGGTAGTACTCTTGCGTTAATGGCAGCTGGTGTTCCAATCAAGAAACCTGTTGCCGGAATTGCTATCGGTATGGTGAGCGATGAAACACGAGCACGTTTGTTAACTGACATACAAGGTGTTGAAGATGGTTCTGGTGATATGGATTTCAAAGTTACTGGTACTGTTGATGGAATTACTGCTATTCAAATGGATGTTAAACGCGGGGGATTAAGCCGAGAATTGTTATCCGAAGCATTTACAAGAGCACGTAATGCACGCGTATTTATCATTGGCAAGATTTTAGAATTACTGCCAGCACCACGAACTGAAATGGCAGTTACTGCTCCACGTGTATTAGTATTACAAATTAATCCTGAGAAAATAGGAGAAGTAATCGGACCAGGCGGTAAAGTAATTAAGAAAATCCAATCTGATTTAAGTGTAAAAATTGACATCGAACAAGATGGAAGAGTATTTATTGCTGCACCGAATGGCGAAGCTGCTTTAGCTGCACGTAATTTCATTGATGCTATTACTCGTGATATAGTTGAAGGTGAAGTTTATGTGGGTAAAGTAGTTAAAATTATCAATGTCGGCGCGATTGTAGAAATTGCTCCTGGCCGTGATGGTATGGTTCATATTTCGCAGTTAGCTAATGAAAGAGTTGAACGCG
>JBIJDE010000333.1:0-5674 GCA_044344305.1 Armatimonadota bacterium | reverse complement strand
CACCCGCGGGTACATGCACGAATACTGTGATTTCTGGTGATTGAAAGTGCGTTGGTAATTCCAGTATTCAAGACAGTCCCCTTTGCTTCGGTTCAAGGCACGAATATTGTGCATGTAGTTGGTTATTCTTAATGCTTGTTGTAGTTAAGTAATGGTAAATAGTTGTAGATTTGGCAGGATAAAGGGGCTGGCTTGCATCCAGAAAGTTAATCCTAAGTATAAAATAAGCAGAACCTGGATGCGTGCCTGAACCCGGCAGTGTTATCTGCTAAACTCGCGGGTACAGGCACGAATACTGTGATTTACAGTAATTGATAGTGAGTTAGTAATCGCAGTATTCAAGCCAGTCCCCTTAGCTTGTAGAATAATATGTGGTTTACCGCTACTAAAATTTTATGATAAAATAATGTATGCCAAGAAGTGCTCGCATTGTATTACCAGATATTCCGCATCATGTAACCCAAAGAGGTAACAATCGACAGGTGGTTTTTCTTCATGATGATGATTATTTGCAATATTTGAGTTTAATAAAGGAATACTCGACGATTTACAATATCGCTATTCATGCTTATTGTTTGATGCCTAATCATATTCATTTGGTTCTTATTCCACCGAATGAAGATGCATTATCAGAAGCAGTTGGAAAAACGCATTATAAATATTCTCTTTATTTCAACAAGAAATATAGTAAAAGTGGGCATTTATGGCAAAGCAGATTTTATTCGTGTCCTTTAGATGAACCACATTATTGGAAAGCAATACGATACGTAGAACGCAACCCGGTTCGTGCTAAAATAGTATCTGAAGCAAGTCAATATAAATGGTCAAGTGCGTATGCGCATTTGAATAAAAAAGATGTTTTTGGATTATTAGATAAAAAATCAATGGATAATTTTATTCAACCTGATGCATGGCGTGAATTGTTAGTAGTTCCTGAGTCGGATTATGAGTTGCAAAAGATAAGACAATCAACTATTTCTGGTCGGAAACTGGGCAATATTGTTATAAAGAATAATTCTTGATGATTGTCTTATTTAAAAAAAGATGAATTGTTGTAGATTTGGCAGGATAAGGGGGCTGGCTTGCATCCAGAAAGTTAAGCCTAAGTATTAAAATAAACAGAACCTGGATGCGTGCCTGAACCCGGCAGTGTTATCTGCTACACCCGCGGGTACAGGCACGAATACTGTGATTTGCAGTAATTGATGGCTATTTGATAATCGCAGTATTCAAGCCAGTCCCCTTTGCCATTTACTAAACATATCAATTGGTAAAGCCACGAATACTGTATTTTTATTTTACAGGATAAGGGGGCTGGCTTGCATCCAGAAAGTTAAGCCTAAGTATTAAAATAAGCAGAACCTGGATGCGTGCCTGAACCCGGCAGTGTTATCTGCTAAACCCGCGGGTACAGGCACGAATACTGTGATTTGCAGTAATTGATGGCGAGTTGATAATTCCAGTATTCAAGCCAGTCCCCTTCACTACATTTTGCCCGCGGGTACAGGCACGAATACTGTGTTTGTAGGTAATTGAATGCAAGTTGATAATCGCAGTATTCAAGCCAGTCCCCTTAGCTACACTTTTAAATAAACCGGAAGTCCGGGACTTCTCCGGCATTTATTACTTCGTTCACCTCGTCCCACATGTCGTCTTGGTATTTCCTGCATGTGTAAAGTGCCAGCAGCGAATAGGTTAGGGTGGTGGTGGCGCGTTGGCGCACCTGGCGTTTTCCTTGCAGTTTGTCGGCCATGTCGCCATACACCTGCGCCAGTGCTTTTCTTTCGCCGTTGGCGGTGAATATTCCGCCGTGGTTGGAGATATCGTTGGAGGCAGGCATATCAAAGGTCGGCCAGTTGATGAAGCCATTTATATGTGGAATAAGGGTGTCGCACAGGGTGCGGGTGTAATCGGCGTGTTCCTGCTCGCTGCGGTAAGGGAGTTCAGATATGAAGCGCGAGGTGCCACCGCCGTACCAGCCGAATTCCTGCAATACTACCGGTTTGCCGTAGTGATCAAGGCGTGACATACCGATGCAGGCGTTTAGCCAGTAAGTCAGATTTTCTCCGCCGTCTAATGGGTCGCCGCGCCTGCCTGGCACTGCCTGCCAGGCTGGATATGGATGGTGGGTGACAAAGTCGAATAAATCATGAATAGCGTAGTTATGGAAACCATTAGCAAGCCAGAGGTCCTGATCAGGTGAGGCCCAACCGTTATTACCAGAGACTATCATGTGGTCGGGGCTAACGGCACGAATAGTATCGCACTGACGTTTACACCAGTCGTAACCGCGGTCATTCATGTAAATACGAAAGTCGTTGGCGCATAAATCATACGGCTTTTCGATGAATAATACTGAACCTGAGACATCATTGAATGATAAATATGCAGTGCCATAACAACGGTTCATGGTAGCAACGGTGCCATATTTCTGCTCCAGCCATGTTGGCCAGGTGTCCTTCAACATAGCATCAATGCGCAACTGGTCGGGGGTCGCATCAACCGTCATGTGGGGGACAGAGCTATATAGTAGTTCATTGCGTAAATCCCAAGCCCAGATAGCGGGATGTCCCGAATAATGCCCTACGAAATCATTCCAGAATGCGCAAGACTCATCCAAAGACTTCCCATTATCTGCCAATTTTTCTACATCAAACCAGTCGTTGCCGCCAATGTAGCCACCCACCGGCATCAGGTAAACACCATGTTTTTCCGCCAGACTGATAAAGGTGTCCCAATTTTTCATGCCGGCAGCTTTTAACCCGGTTTGCGAATCGTATACTTCATTGACGCCTATTGCCTGACGCACACAATTTAATCCAAGGTCTGCCATAATGCCAAACCGGCGATCTACATCATCAGCGTTAAAATCCTGAAACAGCGTACCTTGCGCCGGATGCTGGTCGTTTAACATGTTACCACCCAGCGGGGTGATAAACTCGCCGGTACCTGCAAGTTGGAAGTTCCAGCGGTCTGCCGCAACATGAACAGCTTTCATATTTATATGCTCCCAATAAAGTTTGTTATTTAGCCTGCGTCATGATACCAACTGTTAGCAGCTATGCCAATGATTAATTTAAAGAAAAGTGAATTTAATAATAATTGAATTTTGATTGATTATATGATTCTGTTTAACTTGTTTAGCAATTTTTACTAAATTTAGTTAAAAACTCTTGACAACATTACCCCAGAAAAGTATAATAGGTAATCCGGTGTACAAAGGCGTTTACATCTAAGTTTACAGAAAAAGACGGCGTAAAATGTCACATACATAAGCAAATTTCTACTACTTGACAGTTATCGTGTTGATTAGTACTATTTATCAAGTGATGTACATTTTTTTTAAGATTTTTGTATTTCTATATTTAATATAACAACTGTGTTATATTAAATATAATAATCACTTTTCAATTTTATATAAAACTTTTTAAAATTAAGCGTGTCACAGGTAATATTATTTTACTTGTGTTTTATTTTATTTCAATATAGTTTGCCGTCAGGTCGACCAGCAAAGGCGGCGTATTTCAAACAATCAGTGCAATAATTTGTGTTATTATGGCAGGAATTAGTTCGCTGAAAAGAATAGTAGGTTACATATCGTGTCTGACACCCCTGAATTGAAGACAGAGTCATGCAATCCTGCAAAGACGGAATATCAACGCGGCTTAACGTTGCGGTCATTTTTCGTTTGTGTTTTCTCATTACTGTTGATGGGTGCCTGGATAGAATACCAGGAGTGCTATTTGACCGGTGGTCCTTTAGCAGAGAATGCACCTCCCAGTAGTGCGATTGCGGTCATATTTATCGTGTTGGCGATTAGTGGCGGGTTATATTTGCTTCGCAGGCCATTTAAGCTGATAAAGGCAGAATTGATTTTCATTTACGCCGCTTTATTAGTTGCTGCCCCATTAATGACGCAGGGAATGTGGCATCGATTTTTCACGATGACTACTGCTATCCCTCATAATCGCGATTTTAAATCTTATGAAAGTCTACCCCCAATGTTATGGCCCCACGGCAATAATCTCGTGGCCAACGGACGTTTTGAGCAGGGACTTGAAGGATTCAAAACAGCTTCGACTGGGAAGTATGATTGGAATGAAATTGAATGGAAAGGTAAAAAGTGGAAAAGTCCTTTGCTGGCTAATGTAAAAGGTTCCACTGGCAACGCAGAAATTTCAGTAGTAATTCCTCGTATGAAAGGCGATAAACAGATATTAATCCCCGGGGAAAGCTTCTTATTTTCCACTTTAATTAAGGCCGATGGTTTTAATGCAGAATCGTCTTTCTACGTGAGTTTGCAATCAGATGATGAAAGCCAACCGACAATTATTTATAACGGAGCAACTAATACCGTACCTACTTTCTCCAATCGAGGTGGCTTCGATCGCATCGGAGTTACTCCGGTAATTATCCCCGAAAACACCAAACGTGATTTAACTATAGCTATTGGTATAAAAGGTCCCGGAACCATTGCTGTACAGGATGTGGAGTTTTTTAATAATATGGCAGTTGAGGGTTTGTACTCAGGTCGTCGTATTGTTCAGGCGAAAAATAGTGCGGCTTTGGGAGATAACGAACGCGCCTTTCTGTTAGAAAAGCCAGATAATATGTTCAGTTTCGCAGGTTTGAAGTACCTGCTCACCGCATATATCCCATGGAATCAATGGGTAGTTCCACTGATTGCCTGGACAGTGCTGATAGGTGCATTATTCATGGGTTTCATGGGCTTTAACGTATTGATGCGCAAACACTGGGTAGAAAATGAACGCTTCACCCTGCCGATGAATATCTTCCCGCGCCAGTTCTTTGGCGAGGAAGTAAGCAGTCCCGGCGAGGCAGCCCAGAGTTTGTTTACAAATAAGATTATGTGGATTGGTTTTGCCATCACATTTGTCATTGTAATATTTAAAGGTTTAAGTTTCTATTTCCCGGCTATTCCACCACCGCCATTTACCACTATGTGGGGCGGACAATCGTTAGCTACCTATGTCGATGACCCCAATTTAAAAGCATTGCTTGGTAATATGACACCGGTGGTTATTTTCTCACTGCTGGCAATTACATTATTGATTGAAACAGAACTGTTATTCTCCATCTGGTGCGGTTTCTTTTTATTCCAATTCATGTTCATGTTTGGAAAGATGAATAAATGGAACAGATTTTCCGGGTATCCATGGGAATGGCAACAGGCCATTGGCTCCTTCGTAGCCTATGCCTTGATAGGTGTTTATGCTGCCCGCAAACATTTAGCAAAAATTTTCAATGCAGTGTTAAAACGTAAAGCGATAGATGATTCCGCAGAAATATTATCATATCGCGCTGCCCTGGTATTCATAATAATCTCAATTCTGATATTGGTATTATGGGGATGCTGGACGAAGATGGGGGCTGGCGTCAGTCTGCTGTTCTTTGGATGGTTGTTGATATGCGGTTTTTCTGCCAGTAAGATTCGCGCAGAAGTAGGTATGCCATTTGCGTATTGGACGCCTTATTTCGGAATGATTTTCGTATCGGCAATTGGCGGTTTCGCGATATTCGGCACTACCGGTATGCTGGTGGCAACCATGGCCAGCGGTTTCATGTGTACTTCATGCTTCCTCTTTATTGCTCCGGTACAGGTAGAAATGATGGAGTTGGGCAGACATTTTAAAGTACGTCCAAAAGATATACG
>JBIJDE010000332.1:0-5678 GCA_044344305.1 Armatimonadota bacterium | reverse complement strand
TGCAACATTTTCGTGTGCTGATACATCCATAACTACCTTATCGCTATCATTCATCCAATCGAGGTCACGCCAAACCTCGCAGCCAAGCACCTGCTTTGGACGCCATTCAATTGGCAATTGACGAATAGCGGTAATTACCCGCAAGGCCACAGAAACGTGGGTATCGTGCTTATCCGCCAGGTTATGCGTATAAATAACTTCAGGTTTACAGGCAACTATTAAATTCTTAATATCATTAATCACATCAGCATTACCAGCATCCTTAACCGCCGAACTGGTATAGTCCAGTAATCCCTGTGCCGCATAATCACCGACGTAAGCAGCTTTTTTTTGTTCAGTTTTGCGGATTTTCTGCATTTCTTCATCGGTATAATTAGCATACACATCATCGCGCGGACTGCCAGCACCATTGGTCACAATTACCCCGGTGAACCACTTATCGGCAGAGCCAAACCCTTGCAGCACGCCATGATAAGCCATAATTTCTATATCGTCCTGATGTGCGGCGATACATAAATGAGTTGTACGGGACAACGCATCATCAACAGGCGTGCCATCGGGAACGAATATTTCAGCAGTGGGCATATTCAATTTCATAATTTTCTCCTATATCGTCGGCAAGCTGGCAGCAGCACACGCTTGACCTACTCTTTTCATCTTTTCATCTGGCATACTAAGTTTTATTTTATTTACCAACTCAGGAAATTCTGCATTAAGCACTTCATTTGCCTTGGCCAATATTATATCGCCACCAATGCCAGATGTCACTCTACCCAGAATAAGCATATGTTTAATTTTGTAAAATGTCGCATAATGTGCGATAGCATAGCCCATGTATATACCAATAGTTTCCCATATTTTTCTTGCGGTATCATCTCCCGCATCTAATAGCTTTTGAACAGCTTTTAATTTATCCGCAAGCATATCATACTCATCCAATGATATGCCGTGCATCTTTGCTAATCTGAAAACAGCTTGTTGAGTTAGATATTGTACACCACAACCGATATCGCCAGACCACTCGTCTGCCGGTCCATCAGCACGATAATCTATCGGGCAAAATGCCAATTCATTTAACCACCCGGTGATGTTGCCTTCATCATTAACGTACCCCACCGCCTGACTGGAACCCATGGCCAAACCAAGAACGCTATCATCATTTAGCGACATTGCACCAGCAAGTGCAGTGACATCACCATCATTCGCCACTTCAAATGGGACACCCCATTCTTTCGCTAAATCAATAAACAGGCTATAAACTTTATTTCTATCTTCTGCAGGAATGCCACGAAAAAGTGAGGCACTCATCGGATGGTTATTTATAATCACACCTGCCGAACTGCCACCGATTGCATCTACCTGCGGCAAATGACTGGCGGCACTTTTTAACGCGGCATTGATTTCATTATAATGATACGCCGGGTCAGCATGTCCACGCGGGTCCCATACGACTTCTTCTGTATATACAACTTCTCCATCAATAACAGCGGCAGCCTTTCTGTCGGATGCTCCCAGATCAAACCCTATCCGGTTGCCTTTTAAATGACGTCCAAGTGGTATCGATGTCTCACGGGCAGCGGCAACATTGTCAGCATCAGTAATGATAACCTCCAAGGGTCGTTCGCAAATTGTCATACCATGAAAATCATAGTCAAATACTTGTTTACCACACGATGAATATACAGATTTAATATATTCGCCAACTTCAGCAGAACCACCTATAGTAACTTTCCATCCACCCTTTTGCCACAGCAAAAACTTCACCAGCCGTTCAACATAAGGGAGATTAAGATCTGCCAGTGTATGGTCTGATGCAAATACATTAGTATCAAATCGTGATGTAGTACCATCTGCACGTTCAAGCCCGATGACCAGTGGTACGCCAAAACCTGACTCAACAACCTTTTTCAGGAATTCCCGGTTAGCCAGCGCAGCGGGAGCAAATCCTGCATCTAAAGCAGGTATAAACTTCGGCTTAGCCAGGCTGCCAAGTTTCCCCAATAACTCATAACCCATTTTTTTGTTACCCCATTTTTTAATTAACTTTACAAGTATGAATAGTATTGATTTTTAGTTTTTTGCAATCGTTTGAAATCGAGTGCAATCGACCGAAATCGATTTTTCTATTTCTATTTTTCTCTCTTCTCTCTTCACTCTTCTCTCTTCACTCTTCTCTCTTCACTCTTCACCCCTCACTCTTCTCTCTTCACTCTTCACTCTTCTCTCTTCCTCACCCTGTTGCCTGGTTCACTCTTATTATCAACTTACTGTTATCATTTACTAATTTACCAGCGATAATATCTTCTTCGGTTATCATTACGCATAAAATTTCCCGGTCATTACCCAGTGCGTATTTATCACCACGGCGATAATCGTAAATTAGATAGATTGTGCCATCTGGACTTTGGGTTCCATCCGGATATGATACTCCTGTGCGTTCGTCCAGCAATAAACCGCCTAACCAACTGCTGCCATCGTCATCTGATAACCATGCTGTCATGTGACTACGTATCTCGGTACGTGCATTGTTCACCAGAATCAGCCTGCCAGATAACAATCTGCGAATGAAAAATCGCGAGTTCGGCCCTGGGATTACCGGTTCTGGCGTTGCTATCCATGTAACGCCATTATCTGTCGATATTGCTTCACCAATGCCGTCATGCCGGCGTACCAGCATCCACAATGTGCCATCCTGCCGTTCAACAATCATGTGTTCGTCAAATGCGCGTTTTGGTACATCCGCACCGCCACGACGTACCCAGGTTTCGCCTTCATCAGTAGACACTACTATATTGGAAAAACGCTCATTAGCGAATTCCTCTTCCTTTGGTTCTACGCTACCCCATATTGCCGCCGGCAAGCACCATTCACCAGTAGACAATACTGTAGGCTTATTCATCATTACACCATTGCACAACCGACGCGGCTTGCTCCATCGTGGCTGTGGATCATCAGGGTTATCGCACAGAATTGCCCAAACCCCTGCCCTGCCATCATTCCACGCGCGACTTTGTGCCCAAAATAACCACAACCTACCACGCGGGTCAACCCATAGGCACGGATCGTAACAACGACATTCTGAATTAGGATGTTCTACTATCAATACCGGAGTCGACCAGTTATTTATACCATCCGGACTGGTAACCAAAACAACGTAATTACCGGCACCTTCACCATCGCTGCCGCTATACCATGTCGCCCAGAAACGATTACCAGCTGACCGTTCAATGCCAGGTATCCCCTGCCATTTGCGCCGGTCATCCATATATACCGCACCAGGAACTTCAATTATATTTGCAATCTGTAAACTAACAATTTTTTCTGTCATAATTACCTCTAAAATTAAACATGTAAACCGGATTATATGAATAATTTTGACAAACAGTTTTATATACCTGTTAATTTTATATAAATAATTTGAAAATAAGTAAACCAAGCTCAATTATAACCTTGACACTGGTATAAACGCAAGCGTAAAATCGGTTGAACACGTAGAACGACCGAAAATGAGGTAATCTTTAATGGTGACTCAGAAATTGAAACAACCTTTTTACATTAACGATGTTAATTTATTACGCGATAAATTAGCGCGAGCGGAGAAGGACAATAACCGCATGGGTCAGGTATGGAGCGCACTTCGCCGTCGTGCCAAGGCGGCACCGGATAAATTCCCCTGGTTTACCCCATTTGTTGCTATGGTAACTAATGACCAGGTTGATATTGAGGCGGCGCGCCAGGCGGTTCGTGCCTATGTATCCAGCTTTAATTCCATATCATTCAGTATGGGAGTTCAATTTCATTTTTGGTGTTTCGCTTTCCCTCACTCGCGATGGTCGCTCTATTTTCAGTGGCTGCAAAGTATTGACGCATGGGAACCAGAAGAAGAAGCGTACCTACGCGATGAGTTGTTGAGATTTCAATTCACCAACTTCTTCTACGGGATGCGTACCAAGCCGGAACCGATGTGCGTAGATAACCAGACCATGTCGCTATGTTTCAGTAATGCGTTATTGGGACACCTGTTTGGCGATTGCGATAATCCATCAGCAATTGCGCAGCGAATAAAGGTTGATGGTATTCGCAGACTACCATCGATGTTGGGAGGAATGCCACCAAGTGGATATTCCGGTGAAGGCAGCACTTACATGGATCATGTGGTCGGACCGTGTATTCCATTTTTAGTAGAACTGCTGGAACGTACTGACGGTACTGACTGGTATTCACGACAACTGCCCCCTCACGGCAGTTCTGCCGAAGCAATAGTGCGAATGATATCCCGCGAATGGATGCCGAACGGATTAACTCTTCCATGGGATCACTATGGTTATTCACTGCCAACCCGGTCATGTATCGCGTATGGCGCTCACCGTACCGGTGACCCGCTGTTTTTTGAATTACTGGAAAAACATGCGTCTTGGTCACACGATATCAGCATCGGTTGGGGTTATGATGATTTAATTTGGACATTAATCTGGTGGCCGGAAGAAAAACCTGTCGCCGAAAAATCCGCCTTCCCCAGTTGGGCTGCACCAGAAGTAGGCTCTGCATTAGTATCCGACAATAGCGATTTATACCTGATGCAGATGTGGGACGAAACGAACCCCGGCTACCCTACCCGCGCCCATGTTAATCCTAACGCACTGGTGATAAGCGCATTTGGCAGTCCATTGACCACCGACGGTGTGAAAGGCAATAATTGTACCGCATTCAATTACGACGATACCGTCCGCGAATTAACCAATATGACATTCACCACAGTAAAGACGAACTTTGGCCAGGGATGTGCCGGATCACATGGCGTATTACTAATTGATAACTGGGAAGGAATGCGTGCGGAGAAGCAATACGAACCGCAAGCGACAATGGTATCATTTGATGAAGACGCTAAAACCGTCACCGCAGATGTGACCCCGCTTTATAAAGAACATTGGCCAGATACACAGATGATTCGCCGAAAATCAGGATTATTTGCTGAAAGATTCTGGTTGATTGAAGATTTTGCCAAGTTCGAAAAAAAACATGATATCACCGCAAGATGGTATTTCCGCCCACACCAGATTGACGCATATAATGGTGTGGCGATTGAAACAGCAGAAGGAATCCGCTTGCGATTGATACCGTTGCTGGGGCCGGATGAGAAAACAACAACCCTTATCGACGGTTATCCCGATCGGTTGGATGGCCAATCGCTTCAGGTGAATTTCCACCAGCGCAGTGCAGAGGGACGCTGGTTGTGGCTGGCGTGGGCAGAAAAAACCCGCAGTGAAGCAATAGATATATCAAACGATTGGCAGGTAATTGCAGAAGATACTCCACTTGAATTTACGCAGGCACAATCATTATTACAAAAATCAACCTTAAAATTACCGTTCACCATGCCGGCATTCATGCTGGCAGAACTGCCCGTAACCCGTCGTTGGTGGTATAGCAAAACCATAACCGCGCCAGAAACCGACACATGGTGGTTACGACTGCCAAAATTAATGAATCACCCTCGTATGTGGGTTAACGGTACAGAAATCAACCTTGATTCATACAAATTAAGAATGGAACTGCTATGCCCACAGATACTGATGCCAGCAGAAACGGCAGGCAAATCCGTAGAAATTGTTGTGGTATGCGAATGTGGAACCAGCCAGTATGGGCAAGAAGACCGCGGTGGCACCGGATTCTCCGGC
>JBIJDE010000372.1:0-5196 GCA_044344305.1 Armatimonadota bacterium | reverse complement strand
AGCTTTATCGGTGCTAAGCACAATTACACGTTTTACATTATTTTGAATGGCAGCAGTAAGCAGGTTTTCTGTACCAATAGCATTAGTTCGCAATGCCTCCAATGGAAAGAACTCGCAACTTGGTACCTGTTTCAGAGCAGCAGCATGAAATACAAAGTCAACTCCGTTCATTGCATCACGCAAGCTTGATTCATTACGAACATCACCGATGTAAAAGCGAAGTTTAGGATTGGCATACATTTTACGCATATCATCCTGCTTCTTTTCATCCCGACTAAAAATCCTAATCTCGCTGATATCTGTTTCTAAGAACCGATCAAGAACAGCATTGCCGAAAGTACCGGTACCACCCGTTATTAATAATGTTTTGTTTTTAAACATGATATGATTAACTTCCTCATTTATACTTTTCGATATAAAAGATAAATTTCCTGTACTTTTTTGCGCGAAATCATACTTTTAATGTAGTCATTTATGTTTTCAAATATTTAAAACAGTATCTCTCTTTAATAAAGTCCATTGTTATTTGTTAAGTTACAATATTTTTATAATTTAAATACCTTATCTAAATTGATAATATTTCTTGTATCAAAAATGACCTTTCCTTTTAGTTTTATTTTTGAATACTTTGAGCGATAAAATAGCAGGCGATGATCGCCGAAGAATAAGCAACGGCAAACAGAGGCCAGCGTATATAATACTGTTTGAGACAAATAAAGGATATTTCAATATTAATGATCAGCCATAAAGTGTTGAAGATAGCAAAAAAAAGTAATACACCCAGCAGCGTACCCATTACAGCATATCCAACATAAAGAGACAAAAGAATCAACACAAGCTGAATCACTGTCGCATACAGATTCCAATTTTGTTTGCCAATAGATACGCGACAATACGTGACACAGTTATTGCAAAATGTAAAAACATAATGCAGAATGAGAATTGACGCAATCTTTCCCGCACCTGCCCAAGTGCTGCCAAGTACCCACGAAAATATTTGTTCCCCGAAGAATACCATAACAAGGATTGGAATGAAAGCAATATAACAAATTTTGGAAACAAGTGAAAAAGTCAAAGGCGCGATATTCTCATTATTTCTGTGTTTTTCCGAGGCCGTTCGAAAATATACGGTCTGAATCGGAGTGGCTATCAAATTCATTGGAAAATTGAAAACCCTGTTACACATTGTAAAATTACCTAGTGCCGCGTTGCCGAAGGTATTAGAGAGCATCAGACTCGGTAACTGAGCAGCGATAATCCCCATCAGATTAGCCGGGTATTGAAAAAAAACAAAATGTCTACTCTTTTTCAAAACATATCCGATATCACAGAATCTCATTTTAACATTAAACGGGTTATTAAATCGAAGCATATGAATTGAGGCAAGCGAAAATGTTATTATATTGGCAACAATTAGGCCATAAAAGCCATATTTTAATAAACCGAATGGAATGGTTATAAAAACATCGCAGATAGCCTTTATCAGCGGATTAAAGAACAATACTCTGTTCATATTCAATCGGTTTATATAGATGCCCATAAGAGAGAATAATGCGCTTGTAGAAACATAGAGAAACATCAGCATTACAGACAGTGAATAGGGTAAGCTCGTATGAAACAGCACCGTATAAGGCGAAATAGCAATTATTGTTAGAGATACAATTGCGGTTAAAATAACCTGAAGCAGCAGAATCACCCTGAACATTTTTCGCGCTTCCTCGTCGTCATCGGAAACCATGATGCAGGACGATAATCCCAAATTTACAATGCCGATCAGGATTGACGCGGTTGAAATGACGATACCGTATTCACCATATTGCTCATCTGAATACAGCCTGCTTATAACCGGCATTGCGGCAAGTGTAATCACCTGCCCGACAATTTGTCCAGCCGACAGTGAGATAACACCTTTCCAGAAGGGTGAGTTTTTTATTTTTTCTTTTATACTCATCAAATAAATTTAAAGTGTCAGACAGAATTTATCGCGTTGCCACTCAACATCCTCAAGCCTGGTCAGATATTTTGCGCTTACCAGCACTTGGTCATGGAACAGTTCCGCCCAATCGCTGAATGCCTTATTAGACGTTATTATCGTGCAGGCATGTTCGTAGTTAGAAGCGACGAACAGGTAAATGAGATGGCATTCTACCTGTGTTACAGGAGTATAACCTACTTCATCAACCACCACCAGCGCAGCACTGTTATATCTGCGCTAGCACCCACGCGATGCTTCGCTTTCTTTACTTTACATCTTCTATAATCTCCAATAGCGATACCCCTTCCGCACTATGACGTTTTTGTCGAACAATCCCTTGACGTCGATAAGTACCTTCTCGCTGTTGTCGCAAGCCCGGTACATAGCATCCAACTCGGAAAGACACAGCGCCTTGAACTTCTCATGTGCTACCGCAAAAATTATGCAGTCTGCATTTTTAACGGTGTCCATAGCAACCAAATCCAACCCGTATTCCCGCTTTGCTTCGTTCTCATCCGCATAAGGGTCTACAACGGTCGGCTGTACGCCGTATTCCCTTAGCCGACTGATAATGTCTTCTACCTTGCTGTTTCTGATGTCGGGGCAATTCTCCTTAAATGTCAGCCCCAGAACCACAACCTTGGCATCGCGCACGAGTTGACCGGCCAGAACCATGGTCTTGATCGCAGCATCCGCAACAAATGCACCCATTCCGTCGTTTACCTTTCGACCAGATAAAATTATCTGGGAATGATACCCTAGTTTTTCCGCCTCGTACACAAAGTAGTACGGGTCGACGCCGATGCAGTGTCCGCCCACCAGTCCGGGACGGAACCCCAACGCATTCCACTTTGTATTCATGGCGTCCACTACTTCGTTCGTATCAATGCCCATCCGGTCAAAAACCATGGCAAGCTCATTCATAAAGGCAATGTTGATGTCGCGCTGGCTGTTTTCCACCACCTTGGTCGCTTCCGCAACACGAATGGAGGACGCACGATGAACGCCGACCGCGATGACCAGTTCATATACTTTTGCTATTTCCTCCAGAGATTCCGCATCCATACCAGAGACAATTTTTTTGATATTCTCTAGACGATGCACCTTATCTCCGGGATTGATTCGCTCAGGGGAATAGCCGACCTTAAAATCTATGCCGCACTTCAAACCGGACTCTTTCTCCAGAATCGGAACACACACGTCCTCCGTCACACCGGGATATACCGTCGATTCGTATACCACAATGGAGCCGCGCGTCAAATTGCGTCCCAGCACCGTGGACGCACCCACAACTGGCGTAAGGTCGGGCGTCTTATCCTGATTGACCGGTGTGGGCACTGCCACAACATGAAATTTAGCCTCTCGAAGCTTCCTTTCGTCCGAGGTAAACACCAGCGTCGTTTCACGAATGGCGCTGTCGCCAACCTCCTGAGTAGGGTCGATCCCTGCCTGATATAGGGCTATCTTCTGCTCGTTCAAATCAAAGCCGATAACCTCGACTTTTTTAGCAAATGCTACCGCTATGGGCATTCCCACATATCCAAGACCGATCAGGGAAATCTTCGCTTCTCGCTTAACTATCTGTTCGTACAGGCTCATCGTGAAACTACCTCATCTGTTCCAATTGCTTTCTTTGCGATGGCTTCATAGGAAAATTCTCGGATACCATTGATCACTGCAACCTCCTTCATCCGCGCATATACGGCGGGCTGCTCGATTATTTCTCCTAGCATGGTCTGTATTTCCTCGGTGCTGTCCTTACTTAAAAACCTGCAATTACCGCCCACGTCCACATGATGCATGCCTGCCCAATCCTTAAACACACCAGGTATTCCACATGCGCAGGCTTGCTCCCACAGCACAGAATGGGTGCCTGGGAAAACCGCCAAATCTGATGCCAGGAAATAGTCGTAAACCGCGTCTGACGGCAGCCATCCGAGCATACGTATGCGCTCCGAGGCGGAAAGTGCTTCAAGAATGGGTGCCATATCATCTGTCGGCTGACCAAAGACAATTAATCTTATATTTTCCTGGTTAAGATGAGCGATTGCCTCCATCAATAGATGAATATTTTTAGCCTTATCAATCTTTCCGCCTGTTATTACTACAAAATCATCTGCCCCGATGGAGAGCTGAGTCCGTATCTCCTGACGACGTTGCTCCTGATGGGCAAAGTCGATTTTTTCATCATCTCCGCCCATTACTAAAAGATCGATTTTATCCGTTGGTATCCCATATATATCATGGAGATACTGACACCGCCATGGCGTCACGCCCCAATATTTCTTAGTATACTTATATGCTTTTCGTATCCAATGGCCATAAATACATTTTGCCACAATGCGCTGCTTAACCGTTTTTACAGGCCCATTATAGTAGTCACCGTGTTGGTCAATGTACAACGTTACATTTTTGTGGTTTTTTACATACTGGATAACGTCCTTAAGAGCCACAAACTGTCCGCCATGAACAAAAATAATATTGGGTTGTTTCCGCTGGAGTTGCTCGTAAACACCATTAAAATCTCCTAAGCGTGAATAATAGTATCCATACCGCGTACTTCTTTCCAATACCTTTACATGGACACCAAAGTCGTTGACATAATCTTTGCAAGTTTTCTTACACGCATTGCCCTTGGAATCAAAAGCATAGTCAGATGTAAAAACAGTTACGCTATGTCCCATCTTGACATGATACTTCGGCAAAAGATTTTCTTGATAGCCCATCCCCTCCACATAGAAACAGGCAAGGCAGATATGTACAATATTCATTTACTAAGTGCTCCCATTTGTAATATTTTTATATATCTCTAATAATTTATTCAGGTTTTCTTCCTTATTATATGTTTTTAAAGCATTTTGTTTAGCCATTAAAGAAAATTTCAATGATAGCGCATTATTTCCGAAGATTTTACACAAATAATGAGCCAGGATATAAGTGGTATCCGCTTGATACAAAAAAACGTTCACTTTATGTTTTAATCTATCTGAAACACCCCCGACAAAGGATGCAACACATGGCACACCTAAAAGCTTTGCATCGCTTAGTGAATTAGATTCATTTTTAATTATTGATGAACTGACAAAGACATGGAATTTATGATATCGCTCACACATTTCCTGTTCAGTGAAAATCCCGGTAAATATTACATTTTTTTGCAGGTTCAATTTATAAATAAGTTCTTTGATATATTTTCCGCATGAAATGATATAATTGCGTAA
>JBIJDE010000331.1:0-5683 GCA_044344305.1 Armatimonadota bacterium | reverse complement strand
TCAGCCGGGCTCCCACCCTGTTCCAAACGGTGACTGTACTTTTTCACTAACAGCTATTTTTTACAAACTATATTATACAGAGTTTTTAATAATTAACCGGTTGACCATATCTGTTATTGAGTGGTAAAATTACCATCACAATTGCAACTATCTGCAATCTCCCCTGTCATAGTAGATAGATATCTAAAATATTTAATCAAAGGAGTCATGCCATGAATTTCACGCGTAAGTGGCTGGTATTATTTCTGACGGCGATTATTTGTGCTGTTGGATATGCGGATGGCGCGGTGCTAATCCCCGATGACGATATGGTGGTGGTGTCGAGTGCGGCGTCGCCGCGGGTTGCTTACGGCATCAGTCATCAAAAAGATAGCTTGATGGTGTCGGTTGCGGTGTCGCCATTTGATGCGGCGGCGAAAGATTCCGCTATCAGTTTGCAAGTTGGATTGTCGGCTGATAATACCCTGACATTGACCGATAAAGACGCCAGTATACGGAAAAATGCTGATGGTATGGTATATGAATTTAAAGTGCCGGGGAAAAACCTGGCCAACACCCTCGAGGCGTGGGATAAATTGCGCATGGCAATAGCCGTCACCTGGAATGGTGGAGCATTTGGTCAACCACGACAGCGCGAAACATTCTTGCAAGGCAAGGCAAAATCTTCTCATGGTGGTTTAGCTACGCCGGAAAACTGGCAACTGGTAAATCTTGCCGAATTTGAAAAAGCACTTGCTGACCGCCGCCTGCAAATAGCATTTGATTTCACCCAACCCATGGAGGGTATCGCCACCATAGTTATTGACGACGAAAAAGGCAACCGCGTTCGCAACCTTATTTCTGGTCAGATAATGGCGAAAGGTAAACAGCGAATGGTGTGGGACGGTAAAAATGAAAGCGGTATCACCATGCCCCCGGGGAAATACAACTGGCGCGCAATATCGTTACCAGGTCTGAAACCAAATTACCAGTTCTCGTATTGCAACGGACCCGGTTCTAACCATGGAACATTCCACACGGCAGCATCAAATAGCAAATATATCTTCTTTGGCACACCAGTATCCGAAGGTGGTTACGAATTAGTACAGTTGGATATCGACGGGAAAATGGTGCATGGATTCAACTCGCCACATGGACACGGACTAAGCAAAGTTGCGATAACTGCTGATGAACAATACCTATATGCCGCCTATGATGGCAGCGGATGGGGTGAACAAATAAATCGCAGCAAGCCAGATTGGAAAGCTAATTATAAGATTTCACTGGTGCGCTTTAATTTAGAAACCGGTAATTCGGTAAATTTCGGACGCACTACCATGTCAGACATATTGGTTTACCCGGTTGGACCAGGGTCACCCGACAAAACCCCGGATACCAACGCCCTTGCCGGCATAACATATTTCAACGGTCGATTATACATGGCAAATAAAATCAAAAATGAAATTATGGATATCGACCCGGCAACAGGAACAGTAACCCGTACTTTTTCATTAGATAAACCGGTGGCATTAGCATCATCAAAGGATGCGCTTTATGGAATATCCGATAAAAAATTAGTACAAATTGACCCGGTGAAAGGTGAAATAAGTAAAGAGATTGCAACACCGGAAGGGAAACCTGCAGGATTGGCAATTGATGCTGATGGCAAGTTTTACGTCAGCGATGGTTACGCCCATGTGGTACGCATCATTAACGCAGACGGAAAAGCAGCCGGGATGATAGGGAAAATTGGTGGACTCACTTACGGTTCATTTGAACAGCGGCTGAAAACCGGCGGATATGGCGAGACATTTGTAGAAGATGTCATCACCGCCGGGCCGTATGACCCACTACGATTACAAAATCCCGCCGGATTAACCATCTCGCCAGACGGTCACTTATGGGTAACAGAAAATGGACGTTGGACACCGAAACGTTTGGCATCTTATGATGTTAAGACCGGTAATATGTGGAAAGAATTATTTGGACCGACAGCATACGGCGCAGATGGATGCGCGTTTGACCCGACAGATTCTACACGTTGGATAGGTCAGGGAACATTATTTAAACTTGATTTCAAAACCAAAACCGCCAAACCAATTTCAATATTAGGTGGTGAAACAGGCAGAAGTTACCGTTTCTGGCGACAGGACGGACGCACCTTTGTAATATCGGTTGGCAAGGCTACATATATTCAGGAATTACTACCGAATAATTCGCTTAAACTGCTGGCAATGTTAAGTTCTGGACATCAATTCTGTTATTTCAACAATTGGAATCCACCGGCAGCATTTACCACAGCTTTCAATCGTGATTACCCTGACAAGAAGTATGTTCCCGGTGTATATGGTTCACCAAGCCACGGTTTCGGAATGATATGGGTAGACAAAGATGGCAATGGAAAAATGAGTGCAGAAGAGATAGAGTTCTCTACCGCCGCTGATAACTTCGCCGGTTCTGGTTGGGGACATGATTTTTATGATCTTACTCTACGGGTGCCAGCATCATATAAAGGTAAGAGCGTTTTAGTGACCATGAAACCCGAAGGCTGGTGGCCGGGTGGCGCGCCTAAATATCCGCCTATTAATGATGCTGTGAAAGCAGGAATACCAATAGAAGGACCTGGCGGCAACGTTGAAAGCACGGTGGACCGCTTTGGAAATATGATTGTCAATAGCGACCCGGTAATGCGTTCATTTACACCGGATGGTAAGTTATTGTGGTCATACCCCAACAAATGGTCAAACGTTCACGGTTCTCATGCCGCCCCACTGCCTACTGCTGGCGAGTTGCAGGGAGTATTATTTTACACCGGCGTGGCACCGTTGGATGATAAATCTGATATAATCGCTATGAGCGGCAACCATGGCCGCGAATTCTTTATCACCAGTGATGGTCTATATGTTGACGAAATGTTTCCGGATTGCCGATTGATGACTAACCCGCAGGCGGGAGGCGTTGGCATTCTGGGCGGTGAATGTTTTGGCGGTACTTTTGGCAAATCGCTGACAGATGGCAATTATTACTTCCAGGGCGGCGGCATTGAATATCGCATTTACCGGGTTGACGGTATGCGCGATATTATCCGCAGCAATGGCACATTTACCGTAACACCAGAACAGGCCATCGCAGCCGAGAGAAATCAATCACGTGTGATAGCCGAAAAGGCTCAGCCATGCGTTACCACTATACCATACATGAAAACCCCGATAATTATTGACGGTAAAAGCAATGACTGGACGGGCGACCCGACCGCGCAATGGAATCGTGGCAACCAGTTCCCTGTCACCGTGCGCACATCCCATGATGATAAAAACATGTATAGACGGGTCGCCATGGGTTAATAATGGCAAAGACTGGCAGATGCTCTTTAAAACAGGCGACAGTATTGATTTGCAATTAGGAACCGACTTGAAGGCGAACCCGAAACGGACCGGCCCAGTGGCCGGAGACCTGCGGTTATTAATCGCGCCATTCCAGGGTGGTAATATCGCTGTGCTGTATCGCCATCGTTTAAAAGGTGCTACCGACAGTGTAGTATTCCAGTGTCCGTGGAGAAATGAAAAGGTTGATTCTGTAAAGAAACTTGACACCGCACAGATAGTGATTGCCCGCGCTGGCGATTCGTACAATGTTGAAGTTGCTGTACCGTTAACCGAATTGGGTTTGGATGCAACAAGTTTTGGCAAACAGTTGCGTGGTGATTTTGGCATTATTTATGGCGATGCCGATGGAACCACTAATATCTATCGAAATTACTGGTCAAACCAGGCAACCGCGTTAATTAACGATGTGCCGGGAGAAATAATGCTGACGCCAAATATGTGGGGCGATATAACAATGGAGGCTGCACAATGAAAAATATATTATTAATTATGCTGTCATTATCAATGGCAGTTTCACAGATATCTGCTGATACCATCCGCTGTGCGGGTATACTTGGCAACTCCGGCGAACAAGGCGCGTCATTGGTTCGTTATGGCGGTATTGCCGCCGCCGGTAGTTTTAACACCACCGGTGCCAGTGGTATTGGCGTAGTTGTAGACCGTTATGGTTCTATATGGGATCGTGCCGGCGCAGGTTTCTTGAACCGTTACGCGGTTGATGGTAGATTGCTGGCGACTTATAAAATTCCCGGTGGTGCCGGCAACCGTATGGTTGATGCTATCGCTCTCGCTGGCGATACCATTATGCTGAGATTGGGTGGTGGATTATATTCTTTGTCAATTGATGCCCCTGCCGGTACGGATGCGAAAGATTTGAAGATTGCCGCAGATTTCATGTCATTATCATCTAAAAATGGTTGGGTATTAGCCTCAAAAGGCGGTGAAATATTTCAGGTAAATGCCGCTGGTGAAAAGAATCCAATAGCTGACCTGGCGAAAGGGCCGGATATGGGATTAGAGTACGGTCCCGATGGCAAAATATGCATCATACGCGAATGGAAAGTTTTCCAGATAGACCCGGATGCAAAAGATAAATTAGTGAAGATTGGTGACGCCACTGGTGAACGACCGCAATACCTTAACGGTTATTGGTATGGCAATTCATGGCATAGCACACTGCGCCGTTTTGATAAAGATTTGCTGCCTGCGCCAGGTGTGGTGCTGGGTGGGAACTCTGGATCATTCATTGGCCATGTCGCCGAACAGTCCGAAGTTGTTAATGGTCGCGGACTTGCAAATGTGCGGGGTGATTTATACGCAATATCCGGGATGGGCGGCACTATTCACCTGCTGGAATGGAAAGCGTTGGAAAAACGTTTTGACCCTATCCGGCGCATCGGTTCCATATCTGCCTGCTCCGCGCTGGCACTCGACCGCACCGGACGGGTTTGGTACAAGTCCGGCAATTGGAATTGGAACGACGGACCCGATACCCCGTTGCATTTCGGAATACCGGAACCAGAAAAAATGTCAGCAATCACCATGCAAAGCAGCGACGCGGTGCTGGGATACGGCATGATGTATGGCTCCCCGGCGATAATGTTCGATAAAATGGACAAGGAAACCCGCATCGTGCGCATGGATAAAAAGCCATTTTTCCCGAATGACGCGGTGGCAATTGCTATCAGCGAGTACAACAACAAACGCGCGTTGCTGTTATTAGAAAAGCAGGGGAAACTAACCGCTTTATTTATAAATTCAAACGGAGAATTTATCGGTGAGGCCGGTCCGACACAATTAACCACCGCTACCCCGGTGAAAGAATGGACATCGCTGGTATCATTAGATAAAGACAAAATCCTTGGTGCCGGCGACGGTTACGTTGTGGAGTTTAACCGCGACGGGCAGACCTGGAAAGAACAAAGACGCTGGAACTCATGGGGAGAAGGTGAAAAAGAAAAGTTCGGCAACAGAATAATGCTGAGCGCGGATGCCAATCGATTATGGATAGCCGACTCAGGAAGAAACCGCGTCCTGTGCATCTCACCAGACAAATTAATAGCATCCTTCGGCGAGATGGATAAAAAAGGCGACGACCTGACTCACCTCGACACCCCGAAAACAATAATAGCCCGCGACCGCCGCGCCGTAGTATTTGACAGCGGAAATCAGCGGTTGGTGAAATTGGAATTGGGAGAGTGAAGGGTTTTGGTTGAATGTATAATATGATTTAATTTTGATGGGCAGAATAATTTCGTTTCTGCCCATTAATGATTTCATATCATAACATTCAATATATATAGATTTTGTAGCGATAA
>JBIJDE010000042.1:0-18554 GCA_044344305.1 Armatimonadota bacterium | reverse complement strand
GTGTGGAACAGGGTCGCAGCCCGGCTCCCCAAAAGCTGTCATTTACCTGAAGCAACGTATACATTTTTGTGTTTAAATTTCAGGTAATATCTGAAATAGATGATGAAATAATTAGTCTTATTGATAGAAAATTTTAGTGGGATTAAATTGTTTTGGTAGGTGGAAGTGAACTGGGAAAATTATAGTTGAAGGGAGCCGGGCTGCGACCCTGTTCCAAACGGTGACTGTAATTTTATCCCATTACTATTTATTTTCAGTTAAAAGTTATCAACCTGAGAATTATATATCAGCTTTTTCATTTGTCTCCGTAATTCGTAATTAATTAGCCGGTGCGTATGGTGCCAGAAAGTTGTTCCAATCCGGGTTGTTTAATGCTGATACGAATTTGTGGTAACTGATATATGGCAGACATTTTGGTCGTCGCGGTAATACGGACAGTGACAGTCCTACTTCTTCCGGGGTGCGGTCACCCTTAATATTATTGCATTTTGTGCAACAGCACACCAGATTTTCCCATTCGTTCTGTCCGCCTTTTGCCCGTGGAGTAACGTGATCAATTGTCAGTGGCAGGTGCGATGTGCCGCAATAGGCGCATTTGTATCCGTCGCGGGTGAATATTCCTTTGCGGGATGGGCGAATTGCTTGCATAGGACGTTTGATGTAATGATTCAATCGTACTACGCTGTGGGTATCCGTAATGCCGTCGTCTACCGGGTGCGCCTTGCCGAGATACACCAACGTCACCGCCCGCCGCTTGCTTGTCACATTCAATGGCTGATAATTGTGATTTAACACCAATACTTCATCTGTCATCACTACCCCCGTAACAAAAAACCCGCATGTCATGGCGACACACGGGCTTTATATATTCTGGCTATTTTGCATACATGCATTATCGACGCGACAATAAGAACGGCGACACCTTAACTTGCGTCCCCACACCCTGCGCCTGACAATCGCAAATACACTAATCATGTTGTTATTATTCCAGATAACGCTATATGTTGTCAATGGGGTGGGGGAATATTAACAGTGAATTTTTTACATCGATTAATAAGATTGAAAAGATAAAATATCTACCATTTTTTCGTTTCAGGTAACTTTGACAGAATTAATGACTGGTTGATGTGATTTTTGAATTGACTGCATTTGTGATATTATTAATAAAAGTAAAGTTCTTCTACATAAATCTTTTCAATCCTATTAATCGATGTGAAATAATTGATGATTAGAAATATGTTAACTCATATCTCGTAACATCATGGGTATGTATTTTACCCTATTTTTGGTAAAATGTTTCGGCATTGTTATTAATATGAATTTTATGCGATTTTTACAGCCGTGGACGCCTGAGTTGGCCATCGACCTGGGCACTGCAAATACATTGATTCACCTGCGCGGGCGTGGAATTGTGCTGCGCGAGCCTTCTGTCATCGCTATTGAGACAGCGGGTGGTGCGGTGCGTGCGATAGGCGAGGAAGCTAAGCGGATGGTGGGGCGGACGCCGGAAGGGTTGAAGACCGTTAGTCCGCTGGTGAATGGCGTAATTGCCGATATCGACGCGGCAGAGCAAATGTTGACGCAATTCATGCATAAATTATATCGCCGCCGACCGTTTGTTCACCCGAATATGTTGATTGGCGTGCCGTCGAACGTTACCGAGGTTGAATGCCGTGCTGTTCATGACGCCGCCAGGGCGGCAGGGGCGCGGGAAGCATGGGTGATGGAAGAGTCGTTGGCGGCTGCCATTGGCGCGGGTTTGATGATAAATGAAGTCAACGGCAACATGGTGGTGGATATAGGCGCCGGCGCGACGAAGATAGCGGTGATTGCTCTGGGAGATGTGGTAGTTTCGCAAGGTGTAAGAGTGGCAGGAAACGAGATAAACGAAGCGATAATTGCCCACCTGCGCCGCGAGCATAATATGCAGATAGGCGAGCAGACCGCCGAAATGATAAAAATATCAGTCGGTTCGGTATGGCCAATGCACCGGGAAACGGAATGTGTGGCGCGCGGACGCGACTTGCCCAGCGGAATGCCGGCGCAAACAACGGTGAAAAGCGGTGAAATACGAGAAGCAATTGGCGAAACAGTGATGAATATCGTAAACGCGGTGAAAAAATCCCTGGAAGAAACTCCACCGGAACTTTCCGCCGACCTGGTTGAACACGGAATAATACTCACTGGCGGCGGTGCATTGTTGCGCGGTATGGATAATTTGATTAAACATGTTACCGGCATGCCTACCAAAGTAGTCGACGACCCGATGAGTTGTGTAGTAAACGGCATCGCGGCAATCCTTCAGCAAGGTGACGCAGTACGGTATTCCTATCAGCAAAAGATATTAGGCAGCGATTAGATAATTGCAAATGGCAAATGGCAAATGGCAAATTGTAAATTGTAAATTGGCGGTATGTGGTTTATGATTAATTCCTTTGAAAAGATCCATCTTCGCGAATTGGCGCAGCGATATGCTGACGTTGCTTTGAGCGATGAGCAGAAGAGAATCCGCACGTTATGGCGGATGCATAACAGTCTTAAAGAGACAGAAATCCCCATCTACATCCGCGCTATCCCATTTCATGAAGACCCTGATTTTCCTATGTTAAAATGTGAAGACCCTGTTTTGCGGCAATTTGAGTATTGGTTGGTTGAAATGTTATATCGTTCGCAGGTGGGTGACGACTACGCATTCGACCCTTTTTTCACGGTGAATGCCTCACATATTTTACCAAACAATGATATTTGGGGAATGCCGGTACAATACAGCCATAAAGCCGATGGCGGTTCATACGTGTGGGATGCGCCGTTGAAAGAACTGGATGATATTGAAAAGTTAGCTGTTCCACGTCACGAAATTGATGAAATTGAAACTGCAAAACGTTATGAAATAATATCAGAAATAGCAGACGATATATTGCCTGTCACCATTGACAGGCGGCCTGCTTGGTTCAACTGGCATGGCGATATAGCTACTGATATTGCAAAATTGCGCGGGCTTGAACAAATAATGTGGGATATGATAGATGAACCGGAATGGCTGCATAGGTTACTGAAGTTTATGAGCGACGGAATAGTGAAAAGTCATGATGAAGCGGAAGCGGCAGGAGATTGGCGGTTGGCATCTGGCTATAACCAGGCAATGACTTATGCGGAGGAACTGCCCGACCCATCAGCAGACTCATATCCTGCATCTCGAAATGATTTGTGGTGTTTTATGCCGGCGCAGGAATATACCCTTGTTTCGCCTAAAATGCACGATGAATTCATGTTGCAGTATCAAATGCCGATAATGGAGAAGTTCGGTTTGGTATCCTATGGCTGTTGTGAAGATTTGTCAGATAAAATTGATATACTGCGTAAAATACCCAACCTGCGACGGATAGCAGTTGCCCCGGCGGCAAATGTTGCGAAGTGCGCGGAACAAATTGGCCGCGATTACGTAGTATCATACCGTCCTAACCCGTCACAAACGGTATGTTGTGGATTCGATGCGGACAAGGTTTATAATAAGTTGATAACCGACTTAACCGCTTGTAAAGAGACAATCTGCGATATAACCCTGAAAGATGTCGAAACAGTCGAATACCACCCGGAACGGATAAAGCAGTTTGTGGAGATAGCAAGGAAAGCAGCACGTAAAGTGCAAGGCAGTTAATAGTTGACAATTGATAATCAATAAAGTTTGATGTGAATTGAAAGTATGTTGAGGATGGCTTTTAAACTGAAAAAATGGCGTCACCATCCCGGTAACGAGGAAAATACTGAAAACTAAACACTGAAAACTGAAAACTTTTTTATTTTTTTGACTTTTTAGTAAACTATCATGTAAACTACAAAAAATCAAAAATCGTAGAGGAAGGTGTCATGAAAAATCTTGTTTTAGTCATTGGCGTTGTCATCTGTACTTTATCGGTACAAGCTGACGTTTATTTTGGTGCAAATGCCCGTGCTGCGGCGATGGCCGGTGTGGGTATAGCCACTATTGATTCATCTACTTCACAGGTGTTAAATCCAGCAACATTGTCAGAAACTGGTTTACGCCTTACGGTGCAACAGCCCAATTTAGATATACGTACTGATGGTATCAACATCAGTGAAGCATTTAAGCTTCTGGGTTCATCAAAAATAAGTGCATCAGATGCATTCAAACTGGCAAAAGATTTTGGCGATGGACCAGCTAGTGTTGATGTGAATACCGGTATTGGTATCGGTTTGCCAATATCTGCAGTTCGTGTTAATGCTTCTGCTAAAGTTACAATTGATCCTAATCCAGATTTTCAAAATTGGGCAAAAACTGGGGTCGTAGCTGGTACTCCTCAAGCTGATATTTTTGGTATTGGCATTACCACCATACCGGAAGTTGCTATAGGATTTAAACTGCCGTTGAAGTCAGATTATGGAACTTTCAGTCTTGGAACTCGAATCAAACCGACAACTATCTATTATTCACATTATATTGTAGATTCGACAAATATTGCTGGTTCAGCAGCTAAACTAGCTCCAGAAATGAGTGGAAGCAGTTACTTGAAGAAATCATCAATTGGTGCTGATATTGGATTACTCTATAAATCTTCAATCATCAAAGGTCTTTCTATTGGCGTAGTTGGTAACAATGCATTAGCAGCTAAGAGCATTAAATTCGGTGTTCCTGGTGCACCGGCTAAAGTTTCTAATATTTCCCCTCGCACATACGGTGCTGGTGCTACTTTCACTAAATCAATGCTTACCGCATCAGTTGACTTTAACGATGTATTTCATAAATTTGGCAAGACCCAGATGTCTGCCGGTGCAGAACTTCGATTGCCATTAAGCATTGCTTTACGCGCTGGATATAATACCAGTATGGGATTCTCAGGCGGACTGGGAATTGCCGGATTTAATGTTTCATACGCTGGCAAATCACCATTCGTATTATCACAAATGATTTCTTTCTAAAAAATATTAAAATACCCTCTCCACAAAGGAGGGGGTATTATGGTATATTTACAAGCGGTAATACTTTAAGGAACTTTAAAAATGAATTTCATACGCGCCGGGCTATTTATTTTAGGTCTGACGGTTATATTATCGGGTTTATCAATCAATGTAGTTGCAGCAGAAGCACCGGAAATGCCGGTAGTTGAAGTTGACAATGGTGCAGTTGAGGTTACAGTTGATACAGATAATAATCCCAAAAATGGAAATGGTACTGACGGTACTGTTACAGTTACTGACGATGGTACTCAAACTGGTGACAATGAGATTGTTATTGGTACTGATACCGGAGCCAATATTATAACTTTAGATGAAATAGCAAACCTTGCAAAAAACGGCGAATGGCTTAAAGCTGAAAAAGAATATAGTTTATGGACGCGTTTTTGGGATGAAGAATCTCTTTTTATTCTACAACAAATTGAGCGTGCGTATTTAAGCGAACGTTACGCTAACGGTAAATTCTCAGCATTGGCTGCGATGGTCAGGTCAAATGATGGTGAAGCAACTTTATTAATGCGAAGCGTTATTGCAGACGAAGGTAAAGGATTAGCGATAGAAGATTATGCTGAAGCAATTAGAATATTGGGAGATTTGAAAGACAAATTAGCTGTTAACTCATTGCGATTGGCTATGTATAACAAAGATTCTCGGGTAGTTACTGCCGCGTTAGATACAATAGGCATCATTAGCGATCTTCGAACAGTTCCTGAATTACCGTCATTAATTGATATTAAAAATATTGAAGTTAGCATACATGCCGCACGTGCCTTAGATAAAATGGGTGAAGTTGAAAAAGTTAAATTAAAATTTGGACCCCAAATTAATTTCCCTGATCCAGCAACGCGAGCATTTGCAAGCGTGATGCTTTATTCCATTGGCGATTTTACTAAATGGAATGATATCCGTGATATATTAGCCGCCAAGACTCCGGGCTATTATCCTGCGATTTTATCAATTATTGGTCAGCAAAGAAAACCAGAATCAGAAAAAGCAATTCGTGAAGCTTTACTCGGTGGTGAAGATGAACAGTTAGCAGCTATTGATGGTATTGATGCCTTGCCGGCTAATGATGTAGAACAGACACTTCTTGCAATTGAACGTTCAAAAGATTACCCGGTATCTGTACGTATAGCCGCATTTAATGCATTAATAAAAAGACAAAGCAAGTTAATAGGACGTGATATATGGGATTATGCTACCGAAGCGCATAGTTCAGCAGTACCGCAAGAACTGAAAATTGCTGCGATTATTGGATTACCAACTTATAAACTGTTAAATTCACAAAAAGTTCGTGTAATGTTAATGGATGAGTCAAGTTTATTAAGCGTTCCACCCGCTGATGCAGATGAAGAAACTAAAAAGCAATGGGAAACTTATTTAGATGCTTGCAGAGCAGCATTGATGCAATCTGCAACAATCGACATGGCAAGAGCTTATTTGACTAAGAATTAATGTAATAGATTTGTTGGAAAATATCTTTTTATCCCTCAAATTTGATTTGAGGGATTTTTTTTATGAAACTTTTTCTATATGATAGTGTATTAATATACAATTATGGGTAATAATCATATACAAATGCAGACAGCATTTGTAAATACCTGTAAAAATAAAGGGGTAATCAAATGAAGTTCATTTCTATTTTCGTAGCTATCGCGGTTGTCGCGATTCTTTCTATACAAGCGGTGCAGGCAAAATATAATCCTGATTCCGCGAAGAAAAATGTTACATCATTAGCTGTTCAGGCTGATGGTGATAATGCTGAAAAAGGCGGATGCGGCGGCGGTGCTTGCGCAATGGAAAAAGAAGCACCAAAAGAGTGTCCGAAAGCAGATGATAAAGAAGGCGCAAAGGCATCTGAAAAAGATGGTGATAAAGCATGCAAAAAAGATGGCGATAAAGCATGCAAAAAAGATGGCGATAAAGCATGCAAAAAAGATGGCGATAAAGCATGCGCTAAATGTGAATGCAAATGTTGCGCAGACGGTAAATGCGCTGATGGAAAATGCTGCGCTGAAGGTAAAAAATGTTGTAAAGAATGCAAATGCTCAGCGGCTAAATGCGGTTCTGATGGAAAATCCTGTGGTAAAGGTGAAGCATGCAATTGTGGTAAAGACGGTTGCAAAAAAGATGGAGCATGCAGTTGCGGTGATGGTGGATGCAAAAATAAAGATAAAGCAGGAAATGGCGATGGAAAAAATAAAGGCAAAGGTGACGGAGAAGGAAAAGGCAAGGGAAAAGGCAAAGGTCATCATGGTGAGGGAAAAGATAAACCCAAGGGTGGAGATGCTCCTAAAGCATAATTCTGCTTATGAGATAAATTACAAAATCCCCCGGATTATATCCGGGGGATTTTTGTTATTAATCAGTCAGTTAAATTTTAAAACAATAACCAGTTATCTGGTGTGAGATATAGTTTAACCGCTGAAAACTTGAGTTAGAGAAATTATTTACTTGCCCACATCATACCGCGCTTTACGATTTCCAATGCTTCAGGAACGGTGAAATCTTTTGCGACATGGCCTAATGATGTATAAAATACTCGTCCGGCTCCCCACATTCTTTTCCATACTATTGGCATCACACATCCGCCAATCCATTCGCAATGTTCGTTGCTGAATGTTGAAGTGGCTAAAACGATATTTGACGGGTCGGTGTGCATGTAATACTGTTCAGATTCCATTTCGAAATCTGACAATCCAGCAACAATAGGGTCATTTGGTGCGGTGATATTAACGGTGTATTTAATAATTCCACCTGGGTGCGATACCCACTGTCCGCCAGTCATAAATTGGTATTCGGTATTGTTGCGGTATGCATCGCACATGCCGCCATGCCAACCTGCAATTCCAACTCCGCTGCGCACAGCATTCAGCAATCCACCTTCCTGTTCACCGGTGATTGAACCCATTGTCCATACCGGTACTACCAGGCTCAGTGATTCCATGTATTCTTTTTCAAGATATACATCTAAATTGTCGCATACGCGCACGTCATAGCCTTGTTCGCGAAGAAAAGGCTCGAAAATATCAACGCACTGTTTCGGCTCGTGACCGTCCCAGCCGCCCCACACCATTAACGCATTTTTCATGTTAAAGTTTACCTTTATTAATATTCTTTCCCGTCGGGTAGTCTACCAGAGTAATTGACGAATTTCAACCATATATGGAAAGATTTTAATTATTTTTTTCATTATTCGTTGAAACGCAGGATTTAACCGTTTCCAGCAGTATTATAATGTTATAGAAAAATAATTTTTAAGGTAACATTATGCCCACTATCTCAGCACTATCTAAAAAATTTAATTATCGCGTCATTGGCGACCCGGATACCCAAATTACAGGCATCAGTTATGACTCACGGGTGGTGAAACCCGGTGATTTGTTCTGTTGTATCCGCGGAAAAACGGTAAATGGACACGAATATATTGATGAAGTAATGAGCAAAGGCGCGGTAGCGGTATTAGTTGATAATATAGATAATCTGCCACCATGTGCCAGCGCAATTTTATGTGAAAATACTACGAAGGCTATCGCGGAAATTTCTGCTGAGTTTTATGGCAATCCTTCCGATATGCTTAAGGTAATTGGGGTGACGGGCACAAATGGCAAAACTACCGTCACGACCGTCCTATGGGGCATATTGCAGCAATGCGGGCATAAGACAGGGCTTATTGGAACCATTGCATATATTTTTGATGATGAAGTGATTCCTGCAAAACATACCACCCCGCAATCCGCTGATTTACAACAGTTGCTGGCACGGATGGCGAACAGCGGTCACGAGTATGTGGTTATGGAAGTATCTTCACATGCTTTATGCCAGCATCGTATTACCGGCTGCAAATTTTCGGCAGTAGCGATGACTAATATCACCCAGGACCACCTTGATTTTCACAAATCAATAGAGAAATATCAGGAAGCAAAATTAACATTGTTTAATGATGAAAAATACCATCATGACTCATATTTTCCCGCTGTTATCAATGCAGACGATCCTGCATCACTTGCCTTCATTAATGCGGTCAATCAACCAGTAACCTACGGAATAACAAATGGCATGTATCGCGCAAAAAACCTATCTTTGAAAGGCAATGGGACAACCTTTACTTTAGTTACTCCAGAAGAGGAATTTCCTGTTGATATGCAGTTAGTAGGGACATTTAATGTATATAACGCTCTTGCAGCACTTACACTGGCGATAAAATCAGGGGTATCCGCAATAGATGCAGTGGCTGCATTGCGAAATATCCCACCTGTGGATGGACGCTTCCAGGCGGTTCCGGCGGTTGCTGGCGCACCGACGGTCATTGTTGATTACGCCCATACACCGGATGGTTTGGATAAAATCCTCGCTGCCGCGCATGATGTAGCACCGGGCAGGATAACTGTATTGTTTGGTTGCGGCGGTGACCGTGACCGCGATAAACGTCCGAAAATGGCGGTGATTGCCGCCAAATGGGCAGAAAAGGTAATTGTCACCAGCGATAATCCCCGCAGTGAAGACCCGGACAGCATTATTGCAGAAATAATGAAAGGTTTTACAGATGCTGATTTGGGGAAAGTTACTGCAATAACTGACCGCGCAACTGCTATTCGTACGGCGATTTTACAGTCATCTCCAGATGATATTATTATACTTGCTGGCAAGGGGCATGAAGATTATCAGGAATTTGCTGATAAAAAAAGAATTCATTTTGATGATCGTGAAGAGGCAGGCAAGGCATTGGCAGAATATGGGGAAAACAAGAATAATTCTAATTGACCAATACATTTTGGTGTCGTATAATTTTTTGTGGGGAGATTTGTGAATGTTTAAGCAATTACGTAGAGATATCTTAGCTGTATTTGAAAGGGACCCGGCTGCACGCAGCGCTACCGAGGTGATGATTTGCTATTCTGGTTTGCATGCAATCTGGTGGCATCGTTTAGCCAATATATTCTGGCGACTGGAACTTAAGACAACAGCACGTGTAATTTCACAACTGGCACGTTTTTTTACCGGTATCGAGATTCATCCGGCAGCGATAATAGGCGAAGGATTTTTTATTGACCATGGTATGGGAATAGTTATCGGTGAGACGGCAGAGATTGGCGATAATGTTACGATGTTCCAGGGGTCAACCCTGGGTGGTACAGGCAAGGAAAAAGGAAAACGGCATCCGACTATTGGTGACAATGTGCTGATTGGTGCCGGGGCAAAAATACTTGGTTCATTCACTGTAGGTGCGAATTCTTTGGTTGGTTCCAATGCTGTATTGTTGCAACCGCTGCCACCGGAATCCACAGCTGTTGGTGTACCTGCAGAGATTGTACGATTAGCCGGTAAACGACCGCAAATGCTGGACCATGATAAATTACCCGACCCGATACATGCCTGTCTGGAAACAATGCGGGTGCGGATTGCTCAGTTGGAAAACAGAATTGCGGAACTGGAAGGTGGCGCAGGAATAACCCCGCCAGAAACCGGACCATTGCCGGAATGCCTGAAAATAACTGAGGAAACTGTTGATTAGTAAAAAAAGTGATTATTATCTGTCCGATCAGTCCAATCCGACCGAGTAAATTTTCAGAAAACAGGAGATAAAAATGAAATTGATTTCTCTTCTTATTAGCTTGTTGATTTTTCCTGCTGTTAATGCAACTAATACCATAATTATTATGGTGCCGGGGATGGGGCAGGGGGTTATTTCTGCTGCCCAGGCATATCAATTTGGCAATGAAGGCAAGTCGTTTGGCGGCAGCAAAGTTTTGAAGATGGAGCAGTTACCTGGTCAAGCAAATCTACTCAAAAATGCCGAGGATGATACATTGTCGGTTGCTTCGACTGTTGCTACCGGTGTTAAACCACGTGCCGGAAGATGCGGGGTAGATTTGCAGGGAATCACATACCAGAATATATGTGAAATTGCTGTTGCGAAAAAGATGAAATGCGGAGTGATTTCTACCGGAAGATTTGACTCACCTATAGCAGAATCAATGTATTACCACAATAACAACCTTGAAGATAATGCAAAATCCCAGTTTTTGAGTTCTAATTTAGATTTATTTATTGCAGCAGGATATTCATTACCTGTCGATTATGTCGGAAAAATTATTATGAAACGCGAAGAATACAAAAATATATCTTTACCGGTTCGGGGTATTTTGCCGAATGATGGTCTTAAGATGCGTGGGATAGATGGAACAAAAGCAGATATCACCGAACCGACTTTAGTGGAAATGACAGATGGTGCTTTGAATGCACTTACTAATAAGAATGGTTTTTTACTTGTAATTGACGCAGAAGGTGTAGAGAAATCCGTAAATACAGTGAACGCAGGATTGTGGATTGGCGAATTATTAGGTGTTGATAAAACCATTGATACGATTGACAAATGGATAACTGCACATGGTGGTTGGAAAGAAAATAATCTCTTGATTTTAGGATTAAATGAAAAAGGGGTTACTTCTATTCAAGCACATTCGGCAGGTACTGTGCCAAGTGTAAAATTTTACAGTACCGATTATATCAATTCCATGCCACCGGTATATTTTCGTGGTAAGTTATTTGATGGCTTAAAAGCGAATTTCCTCGATGATAAAATATATAAGAAAGAGATGAAAATCATCACTCCCCAGAAATCATTTTTTACAATTGTAGAAAATTTGTAAAAAAGTTTATATTACTATATCGTAATATGTTTATATGGCGTTATTTGTGGTATAATTAACTTGAAAACAATTTTAGGTGGATGTTGATAGATGAAATTACTTATTTTAGGCGGTGTTGCTGCCGGTACCAAGGCTGCTGCCCGTGCAAAACGTGAATACCCGGACGCTTCGGTAACTATCGTTACCCAGGACGATTATGTCGCTTATGCCGGATGTGGTTTGCCATATTTTGTCGGTGGTATCATTTCTGAGGAACGTGAATTAGTTGTTCGCACTCCCGACGAGTTTAAACTGGACAATGGCATAGACGTATTTACCCGTCACCAGGCGGTTAAGATTGATATTGATACTCATGCGGTCACTGTAAGAGATTTAAGCAGCAATACAGATAAAATATTTGATTATGACAAGTTGATAATCGCCACCGGCGCGTTGCCAATCATACCCGCATTAGATGGCATTTCACTGAAACGTGTATTTACTGTTCGCGGGTTGAATGACGCGAAAAAGATTCGCGCCATGGTGGATAGCGGCAAGGTGAGTAAGGCTGTGGTTATCGGTGGCGGCTTCATCGGGCTTGAAATGGCGGAGAACCTGGCGCATAAGGGAATCAAAGTTTCTGTAATTGAATTGAAAGAACAGATATTGCCGGGTTATGACGCTGATATCGCCGCGATAGCAAAATCCGCAATGGTGAAAAAGGGCGTAGACATTTTTACCGGTGAAGGTGTGAAGAAGATTAACGGCAACACCGCAGGAGAAGCCGCCGCGGTTGTCACATCGGCAAGGATTATTGATACCGACATGGTTATTCTTTCGGTTGGCATTAAACCGAATACTGGATTTGCCATCGAAGCGGGAATAGCCGCAGATAAGCGTGGATTGATTATAACTGATGAATATTTCCACACTAATGTCCCGGACATCCTGGCAGTGGGAGATTGCGCATCGGTAAAGAACCGCCAGTCCGGTCATGACACTTATTCGCCGATGGGATCAACCGCCAATAAAACCGGTCGTTTAGTGGTGGCGAATCTCTTTGAGAAAAAGGCTTCATTTGCTGGTGTACAGGGAACCGCGATTGTTAAACTGTTTGACTGCAACGTCGCCCGCACCGGAATATCTGAAGTTGACGCAATAGAAGCGGGGTTTGATATTGAAACGGTAATAGTTCCCACACCTGACCGCGCGCATTATTACCCGGGCAATAAACCGATTATCACAAAATTGATTGCTGACAAAGAAACCGGGAAGGTGCTGGGTGCATCGGTAGTTGGCACTGGCGTGGTTGATAAGCCGATTGATACCATCGCTACCGGCATTGCTATGGGTATGACGGTTTCGCAATTATCCATGTTGGACCTTGCCTACACCCCGCCATTCGCGTCTGCGATGGCGTCGTCCATCGTGGCGGCAAATGTGATGCTGAATAAACTGGATGGCAAGCTGAAAGGGATTAATCCCTGCAAGTTGGATATAAATGACCCGAACATCCAGATGATAGATGTCCGCACCGAAGGTGAGTTTATCATCAACGCAATTCCAAACGCGGTAAATATCCCATTCGAAGAACTTTCGCAGCGATTCAATGAGATAGATAAAAATAAACCGGCAGTGTTAATCTGCAAAGTCGGTCGTCGCGCTTATTCCGCGTATTTGCAGTTACAGCGCATGGGATACGACAACATAGCAATTCTCGACGGCGGCATGTCCGCCTGGCCGTTTGAAACGGTATAAGGTAATTCACCGCGAAGGAACGCAAAGAGCACAAAAGAAAAATTTAATAAAATCTTCTTTCGCGTTCTCTGAGATCTTTTGTGGTGAATTGAATCTGAATAATATAAGGGGAAAATAAAATGGCTGAAATTAAATTAAATGCTCGCGGCCTGCAGTGCCCGGGACCTATCGTCATGCTTTTCAAGCAGATGAAGATTGCCGCGCCTGGCGATGTGGTGACTATTGAAGTGACCGATTCCGGCTTTAAGGCCGATGTCGAGGCATGGTGCAAAAAGACCGGCAACCCGTTGCAGTCGCTTACCGAGGTAGATGGCGTAACTGTTGCTGTCATCGTGAAGGGGTAAATTATGAACACCGATAAAAAAACAATCATCGTATTCAGCGGCGATCTGGATAAAGTAATGGCGGCAATGATAATCGCCCGCGGTGCCGCCGCGATGGGTAATGACGTAACCCTGTTCTTCACCTTCTGGGGTCTTAATGTTTTGCGCAAAGAAAAAGCGCCGCCAGTGAAGAAAGGCCTGCTGGCCGCCATGTTCGGCTGGATGATGCCCCAAGGCGCCAACCGCACCACCCTGTCAAAACTACACATGGGCGGCATGGGCACCGCCATGATGCGCCTGGTAATGAAATCAAAGAATGTGCCAACCCTCCAGGAAATGGTTCAGGAAGCCCAAGACCTGGGCGTAAAATTCATCGCTTGCACCATGTCCATGGACGTAATGGGCATCACCAAAGAAGAACTGATAGACGGCATAGATTTTGCCGGAGTAGCAGGCTATCTTGGTGAGGCTGATGAGGCTAATGTTAATTTGTTTATTTAGAAGATATTAAAAAATAACAATTCCATAGCCCACAGCACTCGCTGTGGGTTAGATTTAATAAAACCTATAACGCTCTGTAAGAGCATAATTCCTGATTAAAAATAAGGAAGATTACTCTTGCAGAGCATTAAATTTCTATATAACTACATCTATTACCGGATTTCGCCGGGCTGCGACCCTGTTCCAAACCGTGACTGGATTTTAAAACTGGACTGTTATATTTGTGGACGATAATTTTTAACTTTTAATTTTAAATTTTTAATTTAAAAATCTCTTCCAACATCTTCGCCACACCGTCTTCATTGTGATGTTCGGCGGTTATGTCGGCGGCTTCTATGGTTTCGGGGCGGGCGTTTTCCATGGCTACGCCAAGGCCGGCCCATTTTAGCATGGGGATGTCGTTGCGGGCATCGCCGAAGGCTATTACTTTGGCTTGCGGGACGTTGAAATATTCGGCTACTATTGCCAGTGCTTTGCCTTTGTCTACTGTCGGCGGCATGAACTCAAGGTATTCGGCGTTGCTGATGGTGACGTAAGCATTGCCGGCAAATTTGGGGGCAAGCATCTCTGCCATGGCAGTGATTTTATCTTTGTCATCGACGATGATCAGTTTTGTTGCTGGTTTGTCTGCCATGGTTGCCAAGTCGCCTACCGGTACCGGTATCGCGCCGGTGCGGCCGCAATAAAGGTCGGACCAGATGGTTTCTTTGGCGACATACAGCACGTCGTCATAATAGTAATTCAGGTGTAGATCATTCTGTTTGCAGTATTCAACAACTTCCATACAGACTTCTTTAGACAGTTCCACATCCAGCAATTTCTCGCCGGTATGTTCGTTCTTTATATACGAACCGTTGTATGCTATCACCGGGGTATCCAACTGCATCTGATGCAGGTATTTCAGGGTGGTGCAATACATTCTGCCACTAACAATCACCACTTTTACACCCAACTCGGTGCATTTTTTTACAGCACTCAGGTTGCGAGGTGAAATAGCGTGATGCTCATCAAGCAGGGTAAGGTCAAGGTCAAGAGCTATTAATTCATAAGGTAAAGTATTCATGTCGATGTAATGCTACCGAGAGAGGGGTGAATTGTCAATTGCTAATTACGAATTACGAATGAAATTAACATCGATGGGCAGGATGGAAAGGATGTTACGAATTAAAAATTGAAAATCATTTTATCTATCATCTTACAATCAAAGTAAATATAAATCCTGTTAATCTTGTTAATCATGTCAAAAATCCTGTCAATAACATTTCACAACTTTTCTTTTAAATGATAATCTATAGCAGAGATGGCTTATCCGTTTGTTACTATTTTAATGCCGATGCGGAATGAGGCGGGGTTTATTCGTGAATCCTTGCTTTCTTTGTTGGCGCAAAATTATCCGGCTGATTGCATGGAAATTATTGTGCTGGATGGCGAGTCTGATGACGAATCGCCGCAGATAGTGGGTGAAATTGCTGTGGGTGAGTCGCGAGTGAAATTGTTGAGCAACCCTAAACGCCACCAAGGAGCTGGATTGAATATCGGCATTGCCGCCGCGAATGGCGAAATAATCGTCCGCGCAGATGCCCACGCCTGGTATGATGTCGAATATGTAGCGATTATCGTAAAGCACTTGCTGGATGGCGACGCGGATAATGTTGGCGGTGCGCAAAACCTGCAAGGGAAAAATATATTTTCCAAGGCGGTAGCTGTTGCATTATCGTCGGCATTAGGTTCGGGAAATGCAGCATACCGCAGCGCAAAAGAAGCTAAAATTGTCGATACAGTATGGCTGGGAGCATGGAAAAAGGAAACCTTGTTGAAAATAGGCGGTTATGACGAGGATATGATACGCAACCAGGATTATGAAATGAATATCCGGTTGCGGCAATCCAGCGGAAAGATTTTGTTTGATCCGGCATTAAAAAGCATCTGCTACACCCGGTCATGTCCGGGGAAATTATTTCGGCAATATTTTGATTATGGTTTGTACCGGTCTTTAACAGAGAAAAAACATCCCGGCACTTTGGTATTTCGACAACTTTTACCGCCGATTGTCATGTTATTGGTATTGTTTTGTCTATTATTATCGCTGCTATCTGGCTGGTTCATTATTGCGCCATTGTTTTATGTTGCAGTTATTGTGCTAAATTCAATAATTTTATCAATAAAAACAGATATTAAATATCTTCCGTTTTTGTTGATAATTTACCCTATAATTCATTTTTTATGGGCTTTTGGGTTCTGTTTTGGCATGATAAAATGGCGAAAAAAAATAAATAAAAAAAGTTAAATTTAAAAAAAGAGGATTTTTTTTAAATATATAGACGTATTTAGTGAAATTCCCCTTGACGCTATCCGTGGGGGTGATTATAATCCCATTGACACTGAATGCAGTGTGTTATCGGGTTAGTGAATTGTAGAATAGATTGTTCATTGGTGACAATGACTTTTTTGATAGCGCGTAAACTGTTAAAAGTGCGAAGGGTATGCCGGAGGTTGTCCAATGCAGACGTTAGCACGTGAATATTTCGTGAACTTTCATGGTATGGGCGATGAGGACATCGTTGTTCATGCGCGTGAAGGATGCAAACAGGCTACGGAACATCTTCTATCAAAGTACCGTAGTATTGTTGAGGGTAAGGCGCGTTCGTATTTCCTGGTAGGCGCCGACCATGAAGATATTGTACAAGAAGGAATGATTGGGTTGTTTAAGGCAATACGGGATTTTCGCAATGACCGTATGCTTCCATTTCGCGCCTTTGCAGAGTTATGTATAAGCCGGCAGATTTTCACTGCTATTAAAGCTGCCACCCGGCAAAAACATATCCCGCTCAATTCCTACGTTTCTCTTCATGCAAATTTATACGATTCAGATTCTGACCGAACATTAATAGATACCATCGCCGAAACCGCAACCAGCGACCCGGAAGAGGTGGTAATCACCCAGCAATTCACCGATGATTTGCGCAAGAAAATTAAAAATGACCTTTCAAGCCTGGAAAGCGCAGTATTGCGCAGTCACCTGGAAGGAAAATCATATCAGGAAATTGCCGCAGATTTAAACCGTCGCGTAAAATCCATCGACAACGCATTACAAAGAGCAAAACGCAAAATAGGCCGTTCGTTGAAGATGATGATGGCAGCGACTTAGGAAGAGTGAAGAGTGAAGAGTGAAGAGTGAAGAGTGAGAAGACTGAAAACGTGGCGTCACCGTCTCGGTGACGAGGAAATAAACTGAAAACTATAAACTATAAAAAAAGACCGCAGAAAACCTGCGGTCTTTTTTTATTAACCGTTAATCATTTATTTGATTATCAGTATTTTCTATTCTGCTTGACCTAATGCCATTTTTACAGTTTGAATTAAGTTGGACTGATAGAATGGTTTTGCCAGCAGCATGATGGGTGAATATTTTAATGCTTCTGCCATTAATGTGCTGTCCGGGTATCCAGTGATTATTACTACGGGGATTTGACCGTGGGATTCCCGAATATGACGCAGAATTGTTGGCCCATCCATTTCCGGCATTTTAAGGTCAAGCAATATTACGTCTGGCACGCTTCTCTTTATCATGCTTAACGCTTCTATACCGCGCGATGCTGATTGAGTCGCAAAACCTTCCAGTTCTAATGTTTCAGTAACATATTCGCGAATTGATGACTCATCATCAATTATCATCGCCAATTTGCGTTCCGGCATTACCTGTTGTGACTCGGCCCAACGATACAGCATGCTTTTGCTGAATCGCCATGAACCGCCAACCTTGTATGAAGGGATTTTTCGTTCACGCGCTAATCGACGTAACGTCTCTTCATGCATCTGCAAAAACGTTGCAGCTTGTTTGGCGTCGAGCATGTCTTCGCCAGATGGTATGTTGTCCATTGAATTTTTTGCCATAATTTTTCTCCTGCATTTACACTCAATGCAATCTGTTGTAAATTATAGTGTATTTATTTCAATTGTACAAGGTCTATGTGAAAAATATTTATTTTTTTTTATTTTTTTTATTTAGTATGTATACAACTTAGTCAAAATTTAGTAATTTTAAAGAAAAATCATGAAAAGGAAGTATAAAAATGCCCAATAGACGTACAATGTTGCCGGGTGATAGAATGCCAACTGCCTGGTATAATATCATGGCTGATATGCCAAACCCACCACAGCCATATTTGCACCCGGGTACTCAGGAGCCATTAACTCCTGATGTATTGACACCGATTTTCCCGATGTCATTAATCGAACAGGAAGTATCAACAGAACGTTGGATTGATATTCCCGGTGAAGTTATTGATGCATTACGCCAGTATCGTCCAACCCCAATGCATCGCGCTTATCGGTTAGAGAAAATGCTGGGCACTCCCGCGCGAAT